>CATBLW010000072.1 GCA_949486985.1 Prochlorococcus marinus str. MIT 9215 | reverse complement strand
GGGTGTATAGAACGGAGAGGGTGGGATTCGAACCCACGATAGAGTTGCCCCTATACAGCATTTCCAGTGCTGCGCCTTCGACCACTCGGCCACCTCTCCAGCGACTTGTGAGGCGCGTGCGAATCTAGCAGGGCGCTCACAGTGAACAATGAGCACGCCTCTGCACAGAATTACAATCGACTGCGGCAGTGCAACAGCACAATGTCCGACGAGGTGCCAGATGCTGAAAACATTCTGTGCAGTTTGAAAATGCAAGGAGAGGAACTGCCCTTTCCCTTTCGCAACGGTTCTCCTTTGGCTTCTGCCGTAAGGGGTTTGTTAGGCAAGTTGGACCCAAAAGAAGCCTTGGTGCCTTCGAAAGAGATGCAAGCCAAGGACGATGGACTTAACTTTTGTCGCAAAACCCTTTGGACCACTCCAAGCGGAATCAAAAAATGAAGATCAGGTTTATGAAATCCAGCTTGGGAGTCTTTTCGATCGCACAAGCAAAAAGTTTCTACCTGGCATGCCCATGAATGAGTCCTGCATGAATGAGTACTGACTTATGGCGACACTGAAATGTTCCCTGGTTGCCCAGCAGGCAGGCCTAGAAGCGAATGATCTCAAGCACTTTGGCGAAGTAGCACGCAATTCTGCCCAAAAAGGTGGAGAGCTTTTGATGCAGCATTACGGGGCTTTGGACACGATCGAGAACAAAGGTCGGGTTGGTGATCTGGTGACCAACGCCGATCTTGCAGTGGAGAAGCTAGTCCTCGAGCTTTTGGAACAACAAACGCCAGATCTGGCTGTTTTGGCAGAAGAGAGCGGATCGATAGGCGGAGATCAATCACTGAGATGGTGTGTTGATCCTCTTGATGGAACAACCAACTTTGCTCACGGCTATCCATTTTTCGCCACTTCCATTGGCCTGACATGGAATAACCAACCCATACTTGGAGCTATCGCCGTACCATTCCTTAATGAGACCTACTGGGCTGTTCCAGGCTTAGGAGCTTTTTGCAACGAAAAGGCCATTCAAGTGTCGGGCTGCACGAAGCTTGTTGACTCCTTGCTTGTTACAGGCTTTGCCTATGACAGGCAAACGCGACTTGATAACAACTACGCCGAATTCTGTTGGATGACACACAGAACACGAGGGGTAAGGCGTGGTGGTGCAGCAGCAGTTGATCTCGCTTTTGTGGCGGCTGGACGTCTTGATGGTTACTGGGAAAGGGGACTTTCACCTTGGGACCTCGCAGCTGGAACAGCCCTGGTGGAACTTGCTGGAGGCATTGTTAGTGATTATCGCGGTGATTGCTTCGCTCTAGAAAGCGGCAAGGTTCTTGCCAGTGCGCCAGGTCTGCATACAGTCCTTGTTGAAGAACTCGGCAAGATCAAACCACTTGAACCGGGCGGATTTGGAGCCAGTGAAATCACGGCCATGGGATCCTGAATGCACTCTGAGTAAATCCGGGATGGCCCTGCAACCTGCAGCGGGCGCACGCGATCTGAACCCTCAACAGGTCGAACGTAACCACAAAATCAGCCAGAGGCTTGCAGATACCTATCGACAGTGGGGGTACGACGAGGTTTCGCCTCCAAGAGTGGAGCGGCTGGACACCTTGAAAGCAGGAGGGGCGATCGCCAGTCAGGACATTGTGCGGTTAGTAGCCGATGATCCCCTTGGCTTAAGACCTGAGATGACAGCATCGATTGCCCGCGCTGCCTGCACTCGACTTGCAAATAGACCTAGACCCTTGAGACTTTTTGCATCAGGGACCGTTTTTGAAAGTCGACCAACTGATGAGGGCAGTCTCGGCATCGAAGAAAAACTACAGAGTGGAGTTGAGCTGTTTGGCATCCGAGAGATCAGCGCAGAGATGGAGTTGTTGTCTTTACTTGTTGCTTCTGCGGAGACGCTCGAACTTTGTGAAAACCACAAACCTCAGCTGTTGATGGGGCATACAGCTTTGATGGACTTGATCTTGTCTCCATATCAAGACAATCAGCGTGATGCTATTCGAAAGGCTTTGGTTGATTACAACCGCTTGGCACTTGATGAACTTGAGCTATCAGAGAAGCAGCACGATCGTTTAATCAAGTTAATCAACTGTCGAGGCATACCATTGGTCATTCTTGAGACTTTGCGCGAGGTCTTTGGCCAACATGATGTATTAAATAATCTACAAAGACTTTTTGAACAATTGGAGCCGCTTGCTACGTCTCAAGGCATCAACCTGCAACTTGATCCAACTTTTCAACCACACTTTGAGCTGTACACAGGGCTCGTTTTTCAGTTGGTATGCCAAGCGACTGCCGCTCCTATGGTGATCGCTCGAGGTGGCCGCTATGACGGGCTTGTTGCCCGATGCGGAGCCAAAGCAAATTCCGCAGCAGGTTTGGGATTCAGCTTTGCTGTCGACGACATTCGTGAATTGCTATCAGCGGCTCCTCCTGAACCAGAACTTATAAAGGCAACACTTGTTGCTTATGGAGAGAACACGACACTCGAACAAGCCTTAAAACATCAACGTCTATGTCATCAAGAAGGGAAACGTGCCCTTGTTGAACTTGAAACCTGTCGAGATCGCGAAGAAGCCTTGACTCGCTTAGCCGCTCGTAATTGCACAGAGCTCGACTGGATCGATTCCTAGGATCACTAAATCCGATCATTAGCGACATGCCTCACAGCATCGTGACTGACGTATGTGAAGGAGTGGCTGACTGTGCACAAGCATGTCCAATCGGCTGTATTCAGCATGGAAAGGGCAAGAACAAAAAAGGCACAGATTTTTTCTGGATCAATTTCGAGACCTGTATTGACTGCGGCATTTGTCTACAGGTATGCCCAGTACAAGGAGCCGTGGTTGCAGAAGAGCGCAGTGATCTACAACAAACTTGCCAAGACAGCGATTAGGTACGGAGACCCCACCAAAATATTGGTTGAGTAACGCACGTTTTTGTTCCTAAAGTAAAAAAACACATAAAAGAGTTATGACTGTGCAAGAAAAGGGTCAAATTCAGATCCATACAGAGAATATTTTTCCAATCATAAAAAAGGCTGTTTATTCTGGGCACGAGGTATTCCTTAGAGAACTAGTTAGCAATGGTGTGGACGCCATTAGCAAGAGAAGAATGGCCTCCATGGCCGGAGACTGCAGCGAAGGTGAAGAAGGTAAGATTCAGATTCATATCGATAGAGAAGCGAACATTCTGACCATTTCAGACAATGGAATCGGCATGAATGCGGACGAAGTAAAACGTTATATCAACCAAGTTGCTTTCTCCAGCGCAGAAGATTTCCTTGAAAAATACAAACAAGAAAGTGATGGGATCATTGGCCACTTTGGTCTTGGATTCTACTCAAGTTTCATGGTGGCTAAAGAAGTAGAAATCGTCACTCTCTCTGCCAGGCCCAATAGCGAAGCCGTCCGTTGGACTTGCGACGGTTCTCCTAACTTCAATCTGGAGTCAGCAGAACGCAGCCAGCCTGGGACAGAGATCATCCTTCACTTAATGGATGATGAACTTGAATACATTGAACCTACTCGCATAAAAACATTAATCACTAAATATTGCGACTTCATGCCAGTCGAAGTTCAGCTTGAAGGTGAAACAATCAACAAAAGGAACCCACCCTGGAGGCGCAGTGCACAAGAACTAACTGATGAAGATTATATTGAGCTCTACCGCTACCTTTATCCATTTCAAGGAGACCCTCTACTTTGGGTTCATTTAAATACAGACTACCCATACAACCTTCAAGGCATCCTTTATTTCCCGAGGATTACTGGTCGGGCTGATTGGGAGAAAGGCGAGATCAAGCTTTACTGCAATCAGGTTTTTGTTAGTGACTCCATAAAAGAAGTCGTGCCGCGCTATCTACTGCCATTGCGTGGTGTCCTCGATTCCCCAGATATTCCTTTAAATGTAAGCAGAAGTGCACTTCAAACAGATAGGAAAGTTCGTTCCATCGGAAATTTTGTAGCCAAAAAAGTAGCTGATCGCCTCAAAAGCTTAAAGAATGAAGAACCACTTGCTTATGCTGAGGCATGGGAAGCCCTAGCACCATTTGTAAAAATTGGTGCCATGGAAGATGAGAAGTTTGCTGATCAAGTTGCTGAGCTTATCCTTTTCGGAACGACAGCCAAAGCTGATTCTGAATCAGATGATGCCAGCCCTGATCCAATTCCATTTGGAGAGAACGCATACACAACATTAAATGGTTATCGCAGTCGATTAAGCGATGGTGCGGCTCAACGGATTCTTTATTGCACTGACGAAGTCGCCCAAGCAAGTGCATTGAGTTTATGGACATCGCAAGACGTAGAAGTCCTTAAAGCTGAGACTGTCATCGACACCCAGTTCCTACCTTGGCTTGAAAGTCGTCACGATGAACTTCATTTTCAACGTGTTGATGCAGAGCTAGATGACAGCCTTAAAGATGACGAGCCAGAACTCGCTGATCAAGATGGGGCGACTCAATCAGAGACGATTAGGAATCTAATTAAAGAGGCCATTGATAACGAAAAAATAACAATTCAAGTTCAATCTCTAAAAGGAGATCAGGCACCGCCAGCGATGATCCTCTTACCAGAACAAATGCGACGAATGAACGATATTGGCGCCCTTATGGATCAACGTCTTCCTGGCCTACCCGACCATCATGTTCTGCTCGTTAATCGTCGGCATCCCCTCGTCGAGGGTCTTCTTAAATTGAAGAGTGGATCGGTTCTTGTTGGATCAACAGGAACCTCGCCAACCGAGGCCTTGGCGAAGGATCTTTCAAGACACATCTATGACATGGCCCGTTTAAGTGTTGGCGGTTTAGAACCAAACGAACTTGCAGGCTTCCAAAACCGCAGTTCTGCACTGATGGGTCAGCTAATGGAGAGGGGGAACTAATCACCCCCTTTATTTGGTAAGATCATTGTTCGAGCCAAACGCTCACAGCTCTGCAGAGGATCAGTCATGTCACGGGTGTGTCAACTCACAGGAACACGCGCCAATAACGGCATGGCTGTCAGCCATTCCCACATCCGCACCAAAAAACTGCAGCAGGCCAACCTTCAGCAGCGCAGGCTTTGGTGGGCAGAAGGAAAGCGCTGGCTCAATTTGCGAGTGACCACACGGGCGTTAAAAACGATTCAGAAAAAAGGCCTGGGCCCCTATGCCAAGTCATTGGGAATTGATTTAAGCAAGCTCTGAATTTTTCTTCAACGACTGTTCGATTCGCTCCATGCAACGGCGTGATCTGCTCGCAGGGATAGGTTTTTCTCTGTTGGCTATTACAGGTATACCGAAGCCATCGTTAGGGCTTGGTGGCATCACGCCCGCCATAGGCCAATCGGCTCCATCCTTTTCCTTGCCTGGAACAAGCCTCACAGAACCGAATCGTGATCACTGGGAGCTCGAGCAATTCAAGGGCTCGTGGTTAATCGTTTATTTCTATCCAAAAGATTTCACCACTGGTTGTTCAATCGAGGCCCGTGGCTTTGAAGCGATCCAAAAACAATTAAAAGCTGCAGGGGCATTTGTTGTTGGTATCAGTGCAGACGAGGTCGATGACCATGCTTCCTTCTGCAGTCAAGAGTCGTTGAGTTTTCCCCTGCTCTCTGATCCAGATGGACTGGTCAGCAAGGGCTATGGGTCTTGGATGGCGCCGTCATCACTTCGTCATACCTTTCTGATTGATCCCGAGGGAATCCTTCGCGAACGATGGCTCACCGTTCGTCCCAGAGCTCATGCCCAGGAGGTGCTCAACCAGCTAACAAGCTTGCAGAGCTAAACAACTATTTGACAAACAGGCCTTAGCTAAGGAATGGTGGGGTTCTAGTGCCAGTCCTCATAGAAGAACGGGCTCATAATTGGAGACGAATGAATGAGCGCACAAGAAGGCCGCAGCCCATTCATTCTCCTTTATCACAGAACCCCCTTCGAGGAAGGACGAGACGAAACTGGTAAGAGGATCTGGTGTGATCAGAAAAGTCCTAACGGAATTATTCCCACCCTTAGAAATCTATTCCGAAGTCGTGAAGATGGCACCTGGATTGCATGGAGACAAGTCGAACAAGTTAAAGATGCAGATGATGAAAGGATTTCGATGGATAATCCAGCACCATTTACATTGCGAAGAATTCCTCTAGAGGAAGATCAGATATCAAGTTTCTATCATGTAACCTCAAAAGAATCATTTTGGCCGATATTACATACATTTCCAACCTATTTTGATGTCAACAATGCCGATTGGGGTATTTTTGAAGATGTCAACCAACGCTTTGCCAAAGCCGCCTGTGACGAAGCGGCAAAGGGTGCAACTGTGTGGGTACATGATTACAATCTTTGGCTTGCTCCTGCATACATAAGAGCCGCCAGACCTGACCTTAAGATTGCTTTTTTCCATCACACTCCATTCCCTGGGAATGATGTCTTCGCAATCCTCCCTTGGAGACGTCAGATTATCGAGAGTTTGCTTTGTTGCGACATGGTTGGCTTCCATATCCCTCGTTACACTGAAAATTTTGCACGTGCAGCAAATTGTCTTGTAGGAGCTAAGAAAGGACCAAAGCAAGCTATCAGTAACAAATTCATAGCTGTTGGCAGTGCCTTAACAGAGCCGACAGTGACACCTTGGCTGCAACATGCAGGACGTCGTATTCAACTTTTGTCTTCACCAGTCGGTACATCCCCTGATGTAATCCAAACGTTGATGGAGGACAAAAGCGTTGTTGAGCATGCCGAACAAATCAACAAAGGCACGAAGAAAGGCCGCAAACTAATCTTCTCAGCTAGTCGTGTTGATTATTCAAAGGGTAATGAAGAGCTACTCCTATCATTTGAAAGACTCCTAGAAAAACGTAAGGATCTTCACGGAAAAATAGTTCTCATGCTTGCCTGCGTTGCTGCAGCATCCGGCATGAAAATCTACGAAGAAACTCAGCGATCAATTGAAGAGATGGCAGGGAGAATTAATGGCAGATTTAGTGGCATAGATTGGGTTCCCATAAGGTTCTCAACCAGGAGAATTCCCTATGAAGAGATGGTGGCATGGTTTACCCAAGCAGATATTTGCTGGATTACGCCACTAAGAGATGGCTTGAATCTTGTTGCCAAAGAGTATGCAGCAGCTCGTAAAAACAAAGGCGGAGTATTGGTTCTATCAGAATTCACTGGAGCTTCAGTTGTTCTTAATGGAGCTGTTCTTACCAATCCATATTCACATCGGCGAATGGATGATGCGATTGAGCAAGCCATCGCCATGACAGATGATGAGCAACATCAACGCATGGCATCGATGACAACAGCTGTTGAGGCTTATACAGTTCAAGACTGGGCAGAAGAACAGATGTCTGGTTTTGATTGTGCACCAAACGCAGAAAATACATGAAACGATGGTTGGGCTGGATAACTGCTTTTCTGATTACTCTTGTCAGCATTACCCAGTTCAAAATTTTTGCATTAAATCATCAGCCCGTTGGAATAAATATATTAATGCCAGCACCTTTTGCAAAATCGACTGCTGACTTAGTCAATCAATTCAACCAAGAAAATAGAGGGTCAATTAAATTAAAAGTCACAACTGGGCCAATGGAAACTGAAGCAGTTTCTGATCTCGCTATTAGCAGCCTTTTACTAGGCAAAAGCCCCTTTGATGTTCTGTTGATTGATGTAACCTGGCTACCCAAATATGCTGCTGCTGACTGGCTGCAACCAATGGACGAGTGGATAGACCAGCAAGATATTCAAGCCCTTGCTCCAGGAGCAAGGCTAGGGAATACATACAACGAGCACCTCTATCGTTGGCCGCTTGTAGCAGACATGGGCCTGCTCTATTGGCGTACTGATTTAATGAATCAACCACCAAAAACGCCAGAGGAGCTGATCAAAATAAGCAAGAAACTACAACGTGAAGGTCGTGTAAAACATGGCTATCTCTGGCAAGGACGCCAATATGAAGGATTGAGTTGTGTATTTCTTGAGGTTCTCGATGGCTTCGGAGGCAATTGGTTAACGCAAGGGACCAATATCGTTGGACTTAATCAACCCTCAAGTATTAAAGCAGCCAGCTGGTTGCGTGAACTTATCAGCACTGGAGTGAGTCCAGAAGCTGTTATTGATTATGCGGAGAATGAGGTTCTTCAGGCATTTAAATCTGGTGACTCCGCACTTATGCGCAATTGGCCTTATGCATGGGCTGAACTTCAGAAATCAGACAGTAATGTCAAGGATAAAGTTGCAGTGACCACAATGGTCGCTTCTCCTGGGCATGACGCAACAGCCACGTTAGGCAGCTGGGGATTCTCAATCCTTAAGGACTCTCCGAATCCAAAAGCAGCTGCAAAAGTTATCGAATTTTTGACTTCAACATCTGCGCAGAAACAATTATTTCTTGACAGTGGCTATACACCAACAAAAACAGAAGTTTTCAATGATCCTGATGTTCTTCAGGAATCTAAGATTATTCCGGAGTTAGCAAAAGCATTGAATATTGCAGAACCACGACCTGAAACACCTCTTTACGCTCAAATTAGCGACGTTCTCCAACGTCAGCTTAGTGAAGTG
>CATBLW010000071.1 GCA_949486985.1 Prochlorococcus marinus str. MIT 9215 | reverse complement strand
CCGCTCCACAACTATCGATTGCAGCATTGGTTGATCTTGAAAATGACCTTGTTGCAATTGCGGGGGTTTGCACCAACGCCGAAATGCAGGACCTAGCAAAAGAGCAGGATTTAACCGGATCCCATCTCAGCCTCGATACCTCATGCTTTAGAGGAGGGCTCGATCGATTGCTGATGCTGGTCCAAGTCCTTGAGCCATCAGCCATTTCCAGGCAAGCCCTCCGTAGCGCACAAGAACGATTCGGGCAGCAAGTGATCGCCATCAGCGATTGGATTCAAGGCCAGATCGACCAGGTGCTCAGTCGTGCTGGTGCGTCATTACAACCCCTCTCCGCAGGTGCATTTCGTTCAGCATCTGATGAGAATCAACCTGAAAACGCCCGCGCTTTGCTGTCGATTCCATTGGGTTTGAACAACAAAGGCGAGATTATGAGTGGTGAGGCGGCAAACATCTGCATCGAGCAATTCCAGCTGCAATTACTACCCATCGGCCGCGGTGATGCACCGGAAGCACTAACGGTGCGGCTCTGCGGAACCATTAGCGGAGATCTCTTACCCGATGGATTGATTCTCAAAGGCCAGCAAGGCTTGGCTGAACAGACGCTGGAATCGTCCGGAGAGCTGATTCTTGAACTCAACTTCAGTGACCTTGACGCAGCGGTCAAACTCGTTGTGATCTATGGCGATGCGGAGTTCAAGCTGCCGGAACTTCTGATCAAATAGCAGCTGCATCGATGGATCTACTGCTCAAAGCAACGGCAACGAACCAGCCCATTGAAGTAGTCCTGGCTGGTGCAGGAGCACCGAGCACATTTTCAGTGCCATGGCCGGAGGTTGCGATTCAGCAATACAAGGCCTGGCGTCGTCGTTATCTCGCCCATAACGATCCTGCTGCCGCCGAGGTTACGGCTGATGTCGTAACCATCCGTGGCCATGCCCTCGTCACAAGCCTGAAGGCCTGGTTTGCAGATCCAGCCTGGCGCCCACTCGATCAACAACGGCAACAACAAAAAACACCAACGCCACTGCGCATCAGTTTCGAGGGAGTCAGCTCAGAATTGCAGGCCTTGCCCTGGGAATTGTTGCCCTGGGATCAACCGATCTGGCGCACCGAGCAGCAGCAACGTTTGATCCACAAGCGTCAGCGATCACCCCATCAGCCGCAGCTGTTGGTTTGGATTGGTCTTGAGAAGGGCCTCTCGCTAACCAAAGAACTGAAACAGCTCGAGCTGCTGGAGAAAGGCGGTCACATCAAGCTCCATATTCGGCGTGGCTGTGATGCCGGCCTGGCGGATTTGAAAACAGCCCTGGATCACAAAGGCCCCTGGGATGCCTTGATCTTTCTCGGGCATTCAGAGGCAGATCCCGGCGGAGGTGGACGGCTGCAACTGGCTGATGGGAGCTGGATTGCGGCTCCAGAACTTCAACGCAGCATCGAATTAGCGGTTGAACAAGGGTTGGGCCTGGTATTGCTGAACAGCTGCAGCGGCCTTGATCTGGCGAAAAGTCTCGTTCGCTTTGGCGTGGGCTGGGCATTATGTTTTCGCGAACCAGTCACCTGCCAAGCGGCATCGACCGCCTTCCAACGGCTCCTCATTGAGCTCACCACCAGCAAACCTCTTGTCACTGCAACCCTTGCCGTTCGCCAATGGTTAAGTAGCCATGGTTCGGCAGGATCAAGCCTGCTGCTCACTCTGATCGGTTCGGCTAACGCCACTCCCTACGAGCTGCCCCTCAGTAAAAAACGGCAGTTTTTGCTGCGCCTCAGCACAACAAACCGCAAACAATGGATCTTCGCTGGAGCATTAGCCCTTCTTGGCTGTGCCGTCGATGTCGTGCCCATCAATCCAGTGAGCCGTTACGGACTCGATCGGCGACTGTATGTGCAGCGCCTTTGG
>CATBLW010000070.1 GCA_949486985.1 Prochlorococcus marinus str. MIT 9215 | reverse complement strand
GCACTCTTCTCAGTTCCAAACACAGGGATTCCCGTATCGGTTCCGCCTGTATTCATTGGACGGCTGTCATAACCAGCGTTCAGCCCGTACATCCAGCTGCGGTCACTATTCAGCCAGCGATAACCAAGCCGGGTAGACGTACTGACAGTGGTGCCCGCCACATCAGTATTGATGATGCTGCTGTCTCCACCTCGATCAGCGAAGTTGGCGTTGATCAGGGCATCAAGGAACCAAACGCTGTTGTCGCCAACAGACAGTGGCAAGAACCCACCAATGCCTGCTTGGTTCGGTGTTCCTGCACCTTGCAGTGCGCCCTGGAAGCCAAAGGTTGGTTTGACCACATCCTTGAGGCTGATGCTCATCACATCACCGAGATCCTCTGCACTGCTGTCCTGTGCCTTCAAAGGCATCGGGGCGATGGCAACAGCAGAAGCCAGTAGTCCAATTGAGAAACGGCGGAGCATTGGGCTGGCGTCAGTCCGCGCATCATGCCGAGCTTTGCGTGGTTGCGCCCTTTGAGGCTGAGCTTGGTAATGGCACTGAGGAAGATTTCGTGCGGATCAATAACACCAAGTGCTTTTGCCCCTCCCGTCGATGCTGGGCACCCAGCATCGGCAGAACCTCAAAACATCAATCGTGTTTTTCGAACCTTGGCCCACGCGTCCCGGCCCATGCAGGCTTCCGACAAAGCCAGGCAGGTCACTCCCCTTCGGTCCTTTAAGCCGGGCACGAAACCGATTGGAGGCTTAGGCATGATATTTCTACGCAGACCAAGGGCGTCGCGGCAGCTCTTGGGGAGCACGTAGTAGTTCCTTGATTTGCAGACCTTGGCCCACTGGCGTCGCGTCATGCAGGATGGCGCCAAAGCCAAGCATGCAGGACCCCTGTGGTTATCGGGCAGGAAGCGCGTTGGAGACTCAGGGTGGTTATTGCTATGCGAGGCGATCGCATCCCAGCAACTCTTGGGCCGTAGGTGGTGCATCGGGTAGGTGTTTCGGCAGTAGTTAGCCCACTGCTGTTTAGTCATGCACTCGGGCTTCAAGGCTCGACATGTCGCCCCGCGGAAACCGTCGGGGACGAACCGGGTGGTGCCGGTGGTGTGGGCTTGCCCTGCTGGAGCGAACAGCAGCAGAGCCTGTAAGGGAAACAAAACAAGAAAGTGTTGTGGTGCCATGGTTTGTGTGGGTTGGTTTGGAATGCGTGGGGGTGTGCCTTCGCGATACCAACAAGATCGATGAATTCCGACGGTCAGTTGATGACCTCATACAGAGCTAACTGTGATCTTGATCACACCCCAGTTGCTGTTCTCAAGTGCCTTGTTCTGTTGTCAGCCCAAGCTCCCATAATGACCAAGGGGTGGCATCCACAGGCGGTGCACATTCAGCCTGAAGAATGAAGAATAAAAGTAGGCAATAAAAACCCCGCGCTTGGCGGGGCATGATTGGTGTGAGGTTGTTCTGTCGGGAGATTGATAGCGACTTCTCAACGCCCCCTGCTTTTCCCTTTCGGGTCTTGTATAGCTCTCGGCCCATAAGGCTTCAGGCTTCCCGACATAGTGATCATGTATTCATAAACTGGCTCGAATTATCACTTGCTGCTCTTCAAAGTTTTTTAGCCCTAGGGAAGCTCTGCTTTTGATACTCAGTAACCAAAGCGTAATCAAGCGTTTCACCATCTCGCTCTACCTTGACTTCGTTCGTTGAGGGATTGTGCATATCGATCTTGAACTCGCTGTTGCTTAGCCCATTAATACTTATAATTTTGTCGCCAACCTGAAGCTTCCCTTCTGCCGGAGATCCAAAGACCTTGGTGACTTTATTGGTAATTGTCATTGGAGAAGGTGGAACGCCTTGTTTATGCACTGAAAATCCCATTGAATAGCCTGAATAATGTCCTCTTGCAATTGCCTGATGGCAAGTATTTGGAAAGCCAATCTCGAAATCACCAGGAGGACATTGTTTGTTGAATGAGGCTCTTACTGGTTGATGATTGTTATCCCAAGTCAATTCTGCTCCACCCTTGCAAGTGTTTCCTTTGCCACCCAATCCTTCGTCATGCCCCCTGCCATAAATACCTCGCTTCACGCATATAACCCTTTGGCAATAACCGCCACCAGAAGAAAGGTGTTGAGCAGGGCACAAATTGCCCTCAGTTAGATTAGCTCCTTGTCGATTAATCTGATTGACTGTCTTCTCTGTGGAAGTTTCACCTTTCATTGCTCTTATACATCCTGCGTAGTCTTTTGCCTCGATACAAAGTTGATGCATCTTTGGATCTACTTCAACGGCTTCAATGCTGGAAATTGAGGCAATGCTTATGCCCGCAATGGAAACAGCAGCTAATGAATTGAGCAGTTTCATTTGGTTGATTTAGAGAATGGAGGTCATCCCTCCTTGACCTCTTCACCATCTCCGAAATCAATCGGATTTGCATCACCTGAATCGGAGACATGCAGAATTTGCATAAATATTCTTGCGGTTAGCCTTCCAGCCGCCTGACTCCCCCGTCTGGGTT
>CATBLW010000069.1 GCA_949486985.1 Prochlorococcus marinus str. MIT 9215 | reverse complement strand
GATGAGTGATGAAGAATAATCCTTAAATCACTATTTTCATCTTTGATGAATGTCCATGTCTTATCAACGGTGCTTTCGTAGCCATCTTTTGCTGTGGTGTGAACCCAGCCCATGGTGCTCGCTGTGTTTCCACGCAGCTGAATGACTGCGTTCTCAATTGTGCAATCAACCCATGGGCTTCTGGTTGCTTCTGGAGAACCGATGGCAAAGCCCTTGTCATTATATTTTGAATCACCGCCTACGAAATAGGACAATGCGCCTCTGCGTGTTGGTCTAAATGTTTGCTCGCCAGTCGCCCAGGTTGGCTTGAAGGCAACAGGGCCAAGGTTGTAGCCGTAGGCAGCATCAATCACATCGCCCGCTAATGATTTTGCTTTCTTGAGGCCATCTTTCTCGTATGTAGAACTGATGGCAACGAGAGCATTACACCAGCCTTGCTGCGCAGCTTTCACCTCTTCCATGGAGATGTTCTCCGACATGATTGCAGGAGCGCTATGGCCGGGTGATGCGAAAATATTCAATGAAGCCAGTGCAGCGCAAAGTAATAGGGCGTGAGCTCTGAGTTTCATCGGATGCAGGTGAAGCAATTTAATTGGCTTGAGTATAGATCTTTTTGGCATTAGCCCTTATCGTTTTTGCCATTGCTATTGGCTAACAACGTCAAAAACTGGTCCTGTGAATTTTAATTGGCAAGCGGTAGTGATCGCTTTTTGCTCTTCTTTTTAGCCTCTGTAAGAGGCTTGTTCCTCATTGCCTTGAAGCCTATTTGCCTTGAAGCCTATTTGAATCGAAGCCTATTTGAATCGAACCAGAGAATTTGCCAAGTTAGGCATTGGCTTGGCTTTGCTGTTCGTTGTCTGTCTGAGATTGAGCAACAGGCTTTTCACCAATGAAGATCTTCAGGTCTTCTGGTGGTAGCCAACATCTGCTCACGCCATTGGTAAAGGCAAAACGCAGAAACTCAGCTGCGTATTGGATGCGCAGACGCCGGCTTGTTGAGCCTGGCTCTCCTCCATGCCGTTGCACCAGTGTTTTTAAGACTGAATAACCGGATTTTGGAGCTGGTTCGCTGGTGAGAATCAGCAACGTGCGGGCTATTGGAGTGCGGTAGTTGCGGTTCCAAACCCGGGGACCATTTTTGCTGTTGCTTGTTTTATGGGTTTTGAATTTTTTGGCTAGGCGTTCCCAATCAAATAAACCATTGGCTCCATCCACATTCCTTTGCTTGAGCAGTTCGTAGGCCTCCTCTAAACCCTTGCTTTTCTCTTTCATCAACTCTGAGATTTGCGTTGATGTGTTCAAGATCCAACCGGCACTGGTGCCGACCCAGGGAATGAAGTCGGGGTCAGTCTTTGCCTTTGGACCGAGGGTGATGCTGCTACGGCTGCCGTCATCGGAACGAACAGTGAGCTGAACCCTCTGGACAAGGCCATCGCCAACGCCGCGCACCATCCAGCCTTCGCCACAGTCTCGGCGGAGGCCATTACGCAGGTTGGTGATCCATTTCGCAGATTTCTCGGCCATTGCAATCCCCTCGCGCGACTTGCTGTCGACTTTGTCTTGTTCATTCAACAGCCTCGTTGCAGCTGCGTTAAGCCCTACTTCAAGGCTGTAAGCAATTCAGCACTCTGAAGCCTTCGTTTTGGCTGGAATCAGCCTGTTGCTAAGGCGTTTGTGCAGCGCTTACGCCCCGAGCTTGAGAGGATTGTTTTGGCCAATGCCTCAAGCGTTTGTTCATCGCTGGATAAGCAGAACTTGGCTCTCAGCAATCTGCAGGCTCTCAATCGATCGCTTTTTTGAATGTTTTTAGGGAAGCTTTGATGAGAGTTTTCTTGAAAGCTTTGATGAGAGCTTTATTTAGATCATTGCTTGTCAGCCAATGGTCCTAGGGGGCCTGCTTGAGCAACTCCATTGTATGAAGCGGTGCTTTTTTGCGCCAGCCACTCTTTCGATTTGTCGTCAGCTATTCCTGTCTTGTCCCATGCCTTAGCAAGGGCAAGAGCATCGTCTAGTGAATAGAGAACCCACGAGCCAGTGCCATTGCCGGAGGGAAATTTTCTGATGTCCCAACGATCAAGGCCCTTCGGATTTTTAATGTCTGCCGGGCACTGAATAACCATCAAATTGTCACCAGACCATTCGATACGAACGTGACGTGGCCCTTTTGATGTTTCAACTGTGAATGTTTTCATAAGTCAATGAGGTTGTCCCTATGTATCCATGGGGATGAGATTTGAGGTGTTGTTGGCGTTATTTAAAAACCTCGCCATATGCCACTTGGCAAGGGCATTAAGGTTGATTTATATCTCCTTCTCTTAGTAGCTTCTCTGCTTCCCTTTACTTCTG
>CATBLW010000068.1 GCA_949486985.1 Prochlorococcus marinus str. MIT 9215 | reverse complement strand
TCGTGGATCTTGAAGTTGCTGCATGGACCGACTGCATTGTTGCCGGCTCCGACATAAGCCCAGATTCGCTTGTCTTGGCCGTTGAAGGTTGCTCCAACTGAAAGCTCAGGCGGGTGGAAACGTTTGCCTCGGTGGCACTGGATCACGTCACCGCTGTCATGGATACGGCAATCAACATCATCTCGCCCGCAAATTGGGCATGGAATGGCATCGCTCCAATTCCCCATGCCTTCCGCTTTTGTTGCTATTGGGTTGAGGAAGTGATCGGGAATGATGTCGTTAAAAACTCCTGGCTCGTATCTGGCACCAGTGAAACTCAAGATTTTGCTTTGTTTCCCTGTTTTTGGGTGAATAAAGCCAGGTACACGCATGCACCGAGAAAGATTCACACAAGCAGGATCACTGCCAACCCAGTTCACAAGCCCTCTTTGAAGAGTCGACCACTTTTTAGGTGCGATGGCTTTTTGAAAAGCCCAGTAGGTATGAAGGGATTTGTTTCCGCTATCAATCACGAGCGATGGCTCAGGTAACCCATAGCTCTTCCAGAAATCCAATTGGAAATCCTTTGGTTTGTCGTCGAACTCGACAAAAAGTGCTGGGCAAATCGTGATCTCTTCATCTTTATCTCCGCCGTCATTGATGACGGAATAGATGTTGTATCCCTCCCTATTAAGGGTTTCTGCGCGAGAAATGTCATCGCCGATTAATTTCGCTCCTGTGCCTTTTTTTATGGCACGGAGTTTGCTTGGTTCGGTTTTTCCGATCGCTTTGAAAAAGAGATTGAAGGCATATTGATCTCCGCTCTCTCCCACCTGGTCGAGAGTGTTGAATAGAATTGTCATGGAATTTTTTTTTCTGCTTAGGTTTATTCCTGGGCTTTTTTATTCGATAAGTCCAAGGTGGCGAGCGGCTGGAAGGCTATGAACTAGATGCCTGCAGGATCTTGTTCCTGCTGATCGCATGATCACCATCTCCGAGGGGATTTCACCTCGTTGGATTTTTGTCCGAACTGTATGGGGGTTAAGTCCATAACGGTTGGCGAAATCACTTGGTGATAAGTAAACAGCTTCTGCTGCTTTCTCAAGACGTTCAAGGCGACCTAATAGCTCTGCATTACAGGGCTGTTTTGAGGAGGGCATGATTCGGCTAATCGAAGTACGTCGATCAGATGGCGGTATTGGTTTGCGTTGTTCTTGTGGGGTGTTTGTGAGGTATTTGGCTTTCGAGGTTTTGTGTGGTGTTTGCGAGGCAGAAGTGATTGTGGGGTGTTTGTGTGGTGTGTTGCTTTGATCGATGTCTTCAACGTACCAGATATTTTTGTGAGTTGACTCGTGTCCGCTTCTCAGGCAATTACTTCACCCTTTAAGTGGCTTACTGTGCATGACTTGGTATGTATCTGTATTTAATGCGCCTAAGAAATTAGATTTGCTGCTATTTAGTTGGCTGACAGGTCGTATTCGGGCCTTGCTTCTGACCGAGTCTTGATCTGGGACACGTGATAATCTCTCTCGAGCTTTTGGTTTTTAGTGTCGTCTGTTCAGCCGAAGGCCAAGGCGGTCAGAAAAGAAGTCAAGGTTTCAGCCGGCAGGTTTCCGCTGGTGCACAAGCTGGTGCAGTTCGCCGATATTCGTCGTCATTACAGGGAAATGAGAGAGGCTTTAGTCGCCTCCAATCGACAGTCTGGCTCTTATAAGGGGTGGGTCACGCGCTGGAAGAAGAAGTACGAAGCATCTGAACTCGTCCAAAAGAAGCTGGAGCTCGAGATCGCTCAGCACTTGGCTGACAAGCAGGAGTTGGGCGACCAGATCCGGGAAATCAGCCAGAAATTCCAGGGAATGGGGAGCACCCTCGCGAAGCTTGAGGCCTTTGAGGCTGCAGTCGACCATCTCTCTGAGATGAAGGCCGCGGCTGACGACAATCAGCGCGCGACTGGCTACTGGAGCACAAACGCAACGGCTGATCTGAGTCGTGCGGTCGACACCTTCTTGGATACTGTCGACGAAATCCTCCAGGAGGACTTGAATGAGGATGATTCAGATGGCCCTGAGGCGTGAGCAAACGTCGTCTTTCTGATCAGTTTCGAGACCAGCTGGGTTCTCTTGGTGAGTCCTTGGCAAAACATACGCGTTCCTTGGAAAGTCATCTGGAACGTCAGGAGTACTCCCTGCTTGACCGCCAGCAAGAGCTCGAGCATGAACAACAACAGCTTTTATCTGCTGCGCCAGATACTGATGATCAGCTCCAGCAGGTGCTGGCGCCTTTCCTGCAAGGTGATTTCAAGTTAATGACAGTCGTGGAATTGCGGAAGTTTTGTACTTCCCAAGGCCTGAGAAAAGTCTCGAAACTCAAAAAGCCTGAGCTTCTCAAGCTTTTACAGGACAGTCAGCTTGATCCTCCTCCACTTTCTCCTGAAAAGGTGATCAAGAAGCTCAAGAGAGCAGAGCTTGAGTTAATAGTCTCTTATTTTGTTTCTAATGCTTTATGAGGCTGCGCGGTCGCGCAGTGCTTCCCAAAGGCCAAACTTATCGATTAGTAGCTCCATCATCTGAGTTCTGACATAAGGATTGTCTATAGCTTGCTTGCTCATCGTTTGGTGGGCATCAAGCGCTTCGATGTATGCATCCATCGAGCTGGTTAATAGGTCGGGTGAAGTTTTGAATTGTTCCTTGCTGTTATTAGCAGCTTGTTGCTGGAGTGTTTTCGAGCCAAGCAGTTTGGTCTGAATCACTTTTGCGTACATCACTTTGTCGTCATCTGTGAGTTCGCCAGTGAAGAGCTCGTTCAGTTTCTCAATGATTTCTGAGAGCAGGACTTTGTCTTTGTCCTGCACTGAACCCTTTCCAGGATTTGGCGGATCAATCAAAATTGTTTCTCCACTACTTAGATCAAGTCGCTTCAGACCTTGATTCTTGAGGTGGTGATGCGTCAGGACGACTTTTGAAAGATCGATCTCGGGAATATCTCTCTCAAATTCGAGAAGTGGCAGCAGACGCTTGAAAAACATCCCACGCTTCTCATACGCGGTGTTCTCGTAATCGAACACTTGAGAGAGGAAAGTGTAGAAGCGGACGTAAGTCCCCATATCTGACCTGAAGAGAGTCAGTGCATCCATCTCCTCTTTAGCTTCTTGCTTGTTGTCTTCATCATTGAAATCATCTGCTGTTTTGAACTTCCCGCGCGCTTCATTGAATGCCTTCATTAATCGCTGTGCGACTGGTTCTAAGGCGCTGTGCAGTTGGCTTTGTTTGCTTTTTGGATCCATCAGCACTTTCACGACGCGATCGATTTCGTAATCGTCGTAATGGTTTTGGGCATCAAGCTTGGACTTGAGCTCCAAGATCAAATTGCGGTCTGTTGCTTCTGATAGCTCAGCAGTTGAGTAATAGGTTTTGAAGGCGGCCAGGATGTCGTTGGCCTCATTGGCGAAGTCCACTATGAAGGTCTTGTCCTTGTTCGGATGACACCGATTCAGTCTTGAAAGGGTTTGAACGGCTTGGATGCCGGCAAGACGCCGATCCACATACATCCCGCAAAGTTTTGGTTGATCAAAGCCTGTTTGGAATTTGTTGGCGACCAAGAGAATTTGTCTGTCGTCACCTTGAAACGCCTCTCGGATATCGCGACCATTTAGCCCTTGGTTGAGATTGCTGCTTTTCTCCGTAAAGGGATCTGGTCCTGACTCTTTGTCGTTCACCTCCCCGCTAAAGGCGGCAAGAGTGCCCATGGTGTAGCCCTTGTCAGCAATGTATTTATCGATGGCGAGCTTCCAGCGCACAGCTTCTTTGCGTGAGCCAACCACCACCATTGCTTTTGCTTTGTTATCAAGCTCGGGCCAAACAAAGTCTCGGAAGTGCTCAACAATAATTTCGACTTTTTGAGCAATGTTGTAGGGGTGTAATTTCACCCAGCCCATCAGTTTCTTCTGGGCTGCATTACGCTCTACCTCGTTGTCGCTTGGCTCTTGGCCTTGCTGCGCCAACTTGATAGCGAGTTTGTAGGTCGTGTAGTTCTGCAGGACATCAAGGATGAAGCCCTCTTCAATGGCCTGACGCATCGAGTACACGTCGAAGGGCTCTGGCAGATTGTCTCCGAAAGCTGGTTCTTTGGGGTTCGGCCTCCTGCCGAAAAGTTCCAGGGTTTTTGCCTTTGGTGTGGCGGTGAAGGCTACGTAAGTGATCCCGCTTTCCTTGGCTCGATTTGCCATTTCGGCAGCAAGGATGTCGTCGGTAGAGACCTCCCCGCCGTCCTCGAGCTCAGCGATCTCCTCAGCTGAGAGCACTTGCTTGAGCTTGCTGGCTGCCTCGCCTGTTTGAGAGCTGTGTGCTTCATCAGCAATCACCGCAAAGCGTTTTCCCTCAGTGGCTGCCAGTTTGTGGACGGCTTCCAACGCAAAGGGGAAGGTCTGGATTGTGCAGACGACCACCTTCTTGTCGCCACTGAGAGCGTCAGCCAGTTGCTCGCTTTTGCTCCCGCCACTGCGGCTGATGGAGGCAACGACTCCTTTCCTACGCTGAAAGGCTTCCAAAGCTTCTTGGAGCTGGGTGTCGATGACATTTCGATCGCTCACCACGATCACCGAATCGAAGATCTTCTTGTTTTGTTCGTCGTGGAGTTCGGAGAAGAAGTGAGCAGTCCAAGCGATGGAGTTGGTTTTGCCAGACCCAGCGGAATGCTGAATCAAATACTTCTGACCTGGGCCCTCTGCCTTGACTGCTTCGACAAGCTTTCTCGTGACACGCAGCTGGTGGAAGCGTGGGAAGAGAACCCTCTTGATCTCTTTTTTCTTGTTCCGTTCCGCTGTTAGGTAGCGGCCAAGGATTTCCAGCCAGCTTTCCCGTTGCCAAACCTGCTCCCAGAGGTAGGCCGTTTGGTGGCCATCACAAAGCGGATTGCCTTTGCCGCAGTCCTTGCCGCCCGGGTCACTGCCCATGTTGAAAGGCAGGAAGAAGGTGTTGAAGCCTTCAAGCTTCGTGGCCATCTGCACTTCCCTGTTGCTGACGGCGAAGTGGACCAGAGCACCGCTTGGGAAGCTCAGTAGAGGTTCGGGTTTCTGGCCAGCCGGTTTGGGCTGCCTGTCTTTCTTGTATTGGTAGACCGCGTCATCAACGGATTGGGTGTTGTCGGTCTTGAGCTCGGCGGTGGCGACAGGGATGCCATTGAGGAAGAGGACGAGATCAATGCAGTTCTCGTTTTGGAGCGAGTACTTGATCTGACGAGCCACCCGAAGCCTGTTGGCCTTGTACCGATTGAGGATTTCTTCGTTGAGGCCAAGAGCTGGCTTGAATTCCGCCAGCTTCAGATCACTCCTCAATCCGAGGACCGCAACTCCACCACGGATGACTTCAAGCGTTCCTTTCTGATCGAGTTCCCGGCGAACTGCGCTGAGGAGTTGGTCTTCTGCTTTGGATCCGAACTTGGCCTGCAGGCTTTCCCAGGCATCAGGCCAAGCTTCTTGAACCCAAGCAATGAGGTCTGGCGTGTAAACCGCTTTTTCTCTGTTGTAGTGCTGAGCAACTGGATGCTCATAGATCCACCCATGACTACCAAGGTGGTCGCAGATCTCTTTTTCGAACTCAATCTCGTTATGTAGTGCCATAGGTGATCGTTATTTCCTGAACTTGAGGCCTTTGAGTACAGGCTTGAGTGCAGCTTCCAACTGATTCATAGCCTCTGCCATTTTCTGCTGGATGAGTGGCCATTGAGTTTCTTCTGAGCTGTAGCCACCCGGCAGGTCTATACGAATTCTGCATGCCCTCTTGCTATCAAGCCTTTGCCAGCTCACAGGGAAAGAGATCGTTTGTTCAATCTTGGTTTTCGATTGTTCGATTTGATCAAAAATGGTTTGGTTCTCTTCCTCGCTGTCTTTCCCTCGATCGATATAAAGCTCTGCCCCTGAGGCGGTTTTGGTAAGGCAGTAGTTGTAGCCCAACCCTCTGATACCGCTGGAGACACCGATCCACGACGCTGTGCCAGGAGTGATGTGTGCGTGCAACGTGGCTTCAGGGAGTTGGACAAGTTGCGTCCACCATTGCTTGCGGATGCCATAGCGCTCTGCCATCTCCTGCTTGACGCGGCCTGCTTCTTTTGCCTCTGCAGAAGGGCCAACAATCAGAGTGAGTAATGGCGCAGCTGGAGAATCGCCAATGCGAACGGCTTCGACTTTGACCAGATAAAAGTCGGCACTACTGGATTCATTGAGCCAAGCCATGGCATTGACGTGTTCTTGGCGCGGTTCGGAGACAATCCAGATTGCGCCTCGCGCCTTCATAGAAGTGAGGTATGTAATGACCTTCCCCAAGTGGTCGTGGTTGCTTTTCTCCAGTTGGTTCTCGATTACATATGTATCGCCGTCACTGCTTTCGGCAACTATGTCGATGCTGAAGGATCCAGCGGCTTGTTCACGTTCAGCTGAAACCAGCTCGAGGTCAAGCGACTCGTTGAGGATGTCGATATTTTCCTGGAGCCACTGGGTGAAGTCGTAAGCCTCATGCTTCCAAACCTCTCGTAGGTGAACACGTTGGAGCTTCCCGATATGAGTACTCATGCAGCCTCCTCTTCTTGGATCAGTCCACGTACGTCAATTTGGCCAGTGACTGCTGCGGAGATAAGTGCTGAGCGACGTTCTCGTAGAAGTTTGACGGCATTCTCGGCTGCCTCAATAAGGGGTTCTAACTCCGAGCGAGCTGTCTGAATCCTTTCCTCAATAGCTTTCTTTTCCTCGAGATCCAATGGGCAGGAAATAGCTAGGTTCAATAACGCCTCAGCAGTGAGTTTTGGCTGGGCAGAACCAGTCACAAAAGGTGCTATTTGAACTGACTCAATCCGTTCACTCCAAAAGAGGGTGAGACCATCATTTGGTCTCAGGATGTGGGCATGATTGTTGACCCAGTATTCACCGTGTGCCTCGAAGGCTATTGGTGTGGACCTCATTAGTAGATTAGCGCCGTCTTCAGATACGAGTACGAGTGATTCGTTGAAAAGGAAGTCATCAACGGAGTCAATGATTCCTGATGCGCCGTAGTAGGGATAGTTGCCTTGTCGTGATGACCTCTCTTCTGAGCTGAGTGGCACTCGTTTGTAATTCATAGAGCTCAGGAACCGCTTGATGGGGCCAACTTCCCAATGCTCCGGCACTTTTCCCAGCCACTCCACACCCGAATCTTTCATCGGTGCATTGGGGTTGAGACCTTTGGTGACGGCATGTGAGATGACCGCTTGCCGCTTTTCTTGAAGTAGTTCGATCAGTCGTTCTTGCTCTGTGATTAGTGCATCGATTTTTGTAGTTTCATGGTCGAGGAAGTTGGCTATATGTTTTTGCTCAGATATTGGCGGAATAGGCACTTTTATGTTCTTGAGGTCATCCCAGCCTATTGAGCATCTGTGCGCAAGAATTCCATTTCCTAAAGATTGAACTTTCCCCTGAAAATGTTTATCTTGAAAAATCCTAAATGCAAATCTTTCATCAATATTGCTTTTTCTCGGCTCAAGAACTATGTAGACGGGGCTGCAGACACCTTCGTAAGGCGAAACCCCGTAAGACCCTATTCCATAATTCATGCTGTTTATGACAAAGTCTCCGACGTGGACAATTTTGCATTTGCTAAGATCTTCTGGCTTTTTGTTTCCAATATCTCCTTTTTCTTCATATGGAATAACCCCAACGTTAGCCATTAGTGATAAATAGTTTTCGCTTCCAATTAAATGATTCTTGTCTGTCTTTTCCTGAACAATCCCTCTGCAAGGTAGTGCTTGCCAGTGAGATGGTATCTCATTCATCCAGCCAGAATTGATTGATTTATAGGAGTTGTATTTGCTCATGCAGATAGCCCCCTAATCATCTCCAGGATCTGATCCGTTACTTGCTTTAATTCAGAATCAATCTCATCCAATGGTCTTGGTGGTGTAAACACATAGAAGTGCCTGTTGAAGGGGATCTCGTAGCCAGTCTTTGTTTTGCTGTCGTCGATCCAGGCATCAGGAACATGAGGAATCACTTCCCTGGCGAAGTATTCCTCGATCTCCTCTGAGAGCGGAACGTTCTCTGTATCACGCAAGCTGCTGTCTGCCTGAGCTTTCCCTTTTGCTTTGCCGCGCTGACCAAGAACAACATTCCCTTCTTCGTCGCGAATTGGGCGTTCCACTGTGATGGTTTGATAGCCGAAGTCTTCATTGCGGAAGATCTTGCTAATTGGCTTGCCATCATCTTCTGCCTCTTCAAAGGCACCGAAGAGTTTGGTGATTTGTTCGATGTGTTCAGCCGATA
This sequence comes from Prochlorococcus marinus str. MIT 9215, assembly GCA_949486985.1. Taxonomy (GTDB): domain Bacteria; phylum Cyanobacteriota; class Cyanobacteriia; order PCC-6307; family Cyanobiaceae; genus MIT-9215. Next base: position 785 of record CATBLW010000068.1, on the reverse strand, counting down.
TCTCTTTGCGCTTGCTCCCCAAGTTTTTGGGCATCTTTTGCCAATATTCACTGCCATCAATGAGCTGAACTTTGCCCTTGCGTTCAACAGGCTTTTTATTGCTCAGGATCCAGATGTAGGTGTTGATTCCTGTGTTGTAAAACATGTCTGTAGGTAGAGCAATAATCCCCTCAAGCAAATCATTTTCCAGCACATATTTACGGATCTCGCTTTCACCTGATCCAGCGCCGCCCGTAAAGAGTGGAGATCCATTGAGAACGATGCCAAATCGGCAACCACCATCCTGAGCAGGACGCATCTTGCTGATCAGATGCAGCAAGAACAGCAGTGAGCCGTCACTGACCCTGGGAAGTCCAGGACCAAAGCGACCGGAAAATCCCATCGCCTTGTGTTCGGCTTCGATCTCCTTCTTGATCTTTTTCCACTCCACGCCAAATGGTGGGTTGGAGAGCATGTAGTCGTACTTCTGCTCCGAAAGCTGATCGTCCGAAAGGGTGTTGCCGAAGCAGATGCTGTTGATGTCTTGCCCCTTAATCAACATGTCCGCCTTGCAGATGGCGTACGACTCAGGGTTCAGCTCCTGACCGTTAAGCACCAGTCGGGCAGTTGGGTTGTGCCCAACTAAATGCTCTTCCGCCACGCTCAGCATTCCCCCTGTTCCAGAGGCTGGGTCGTAGAGGCTGCGGACGATGCCGGGTTGGGTGAGTGCCTCGTCGTCTTCGATGAAGATCAGGTTCACCATCAGACGGATCACCTCACGCGGGGTGAAGTGTTCCCCGGCCGTC
>CATBLW010000067.1 GCA_949486985.1 Prochlorococcus marinus str. MIT 9215 | reverse complement strand
TCGTCAGGTTGATCGCTGTGTGCCCATAAACCAAAGGCATGGCCAAGTTCATGCAAAGCAGTTGCCTGCAATACAGCTGCACGCAATTCCGGCGAGACCAAAACCTTCACCCTCGGCTGTTTTTGCCAACCCGGCTGCTGTTGCAAACTCGGCTGCTGTTGCAAACCCGGCTGTTGTTGCCAACCTGTTGGCTGCAGAACCTCAACGAGCTTTAACAAGCTGCGGCCATTGCTGGCTCGCCAACCAGAGGCAAGCTGTCGCAATGGCGGTCGTTTTCTAAAAACAAGCACATGCGCCCGCTCGGGCTCAGCCACTCGCGTTAACGGAACCACTTCAGACCATGTCTGAACGGCAGCATCAACAGCATCAATCCAGCGTTCTAGCCATCGATTACCACGAACAGCATTCTCTGGAGCCGGTTCAACCCAAACACACCAATTCCTCAGGACTGGATAACCAAACTTTGTCGTGGCCAGCTTGGCTGTATAGCCAGGGCCTTGAAACCAAGGAACGGCTTCAAGAGCGCCAGCTAATGGACGCACCTCCTGAGGCGGTGGACATGGATCTGGTCCCATTGGATTCAGGCAGAAGCCAAACCAACTCCCCGTGCCATCAAGGTTGCAAGCAAAGGAATGGAAGCGAAACCGACAAGTTCAATATTGATCATCCAGCCAAGACGGGACACCAGAGCTTGGCTCACCTGAGGCAATTCGCCCTTTCGCAAAGGGATCATCCAGAGCACATAGGTGATCGTTGGATAAAGAGAAAGCAGGCCAACAACAACAAAGGTGCCGATTTTTACCCAAAACATTGGATTTTGGGTATAGAACTCGCTGCCCTGGCCGAAATACAACCCCCTCAACAATCCACTGATTAATAAAGCCAAACCAGCCACGCCATAAACGATGTCTGTAATAACCATCGCCGTGGCTTCTCCACGGTTTGGATCTGGCTTCAACAGCTTTCGCTCCATCGCCAAGGCCGCGAAACACAACATGAAGCTGAGGTAATGGACGTAAGCAACAACGGCATTTGTGGCAATCTCAGGCACAAGCAGAGCTCCCTGGGGCTAGGGATAGAGAAGAAGTGGAGACGACGTTAGCGAGGAACGTACCAATGACGCACGAGAACGTGATTAAAGAGAACCAACCGGCTAAAAAACTCTCACAACCTAAAGAAACTCTTGAATAAGGGATTAATAATAAATTCAGTAGTCTTCCTTACGCGTTAAGGATGGAAAGGCTTTGCCCCTAGCTTCAAAAAAGACAAAAGGGCAAGATGGCAAGTTCTTTAAGTGCATTTCTCGGTGAAATCGGGCGTCACCAACTTTTAACACCTGAGCAGGAACTCACCTTAGGTAGAAAAGTACAGGCCATGGTTGAGATAACTGAACGTTGTCGAATCGCTGGTGGAACAGGCACAGAATGTGAGTTTTCTGATCAAGAACGTCTCACCATTCGACGAGGCGAGAAGGCCAAGAACCAAATGATCACAGCCAATTTAAGGCTTGTTGTCAATCTAGCCAAGCGTTACCAGGGCAAAGGATTAGACCTCCTCGACCTCATACAAGAAGGCACACTGGGACTAACAAGAGCCGTAGAAAAATATGATCCAACCCGTGGACACCGCTTCTCAACCTATGCCTATTGGTGGATTCGCCAAGGGTTAAACCGTGCTCTATCCACCCAGAGCAGAACAATAAGAATTCCCGTTAATGTCAACGAAAAGCTGACCAAATTAAGAGCCGCAAAAGCTCGGCTAATGCAAAGCAATGGAAGCGCCCCAAGTGTTGATCAACTTGCCGCCTACATGAAACTCCCGAAAGCAGAGGTAGACGAACTTCTGGCTTGTGAATTACGCAGCATCACCGTGAGCTTGCAGGGCGTTGTCAAATCAAAATCAGACCCATCTGAGCTTGTCGATGTGCTGCCCAGTGAAGAGATGCCACCGATGGAACGCGCTGAAATCGCCGAGCGCTCAGCATCGGTTTGGACCTTACTGAAAGAATCCAACCTCACACCAAAAGAGAAAAAGGTGGTGACCCTTCGCTTTGGTCTGGATGGATCGAACGAATGGCGAACATTGGCTGAAGTCGCCCGGCATATGAACTGCAGCAGGGAATACTGCCGTCAGGTTGTACAGCGAGCCCTACGCAAACTCCGCAAAACTGGAATCCAGAGCGGCCTAGTGGAATGCAGCTTCTGAGGTAGAACTCAAACGAAGGTCGGAATTCCACACCAACTTTCGAACTAGAAGTTCTGCTCAAATCTCACAAAATCAGTCAAAATAATCTGAGGACTATCTCCCAAAACCATGGTTGATGCCTCTACCTCTACGCACACCACAGTGGACGCAACTGTGGTTGATAGTTCCGTCATCGATGAAGGAATCATCCAGAAGGTGTTGCGTCAGGCTGGTCGCACCCTTGCGCAGCCAACGTTAGAAGCCATGGAAATGCTTCTTGATGCGTCTACACCTCCGCAAGCCAAGCTGACAATTCTGGCCGCACTCACCTATTTGGTGATGCCTTTAGATCTTGTCCCAGACCTGATTCCAGTGGCAGGCTTTAGCGACGACCTTGTGGCTCTAACAGCCGTCATCGGCCTTTGGAGCAATCACATGACTCCTCAAATTCGCGAACGTGCACGTCGCAAACTAGACAGATGGTTTCCTCTCGCTCGCTGATGTCGATTTGGTCTGAGCAAGTTGAAGAAGAACTTGCCGTGCTGCTCAAAGATTGGCTCAAGCATCAGGGTCGTACCCAAGCCGACCTACGCCGCAGCCTTAAAGCCGTTTCCACGCGCATGCCAGCCCTGCTTGAAGTTCTTGAAAGGGAGCACCGCCAAGGCGGGATGCCTTTTGTTGCAGCACGCCTTTGTGCTATCGAAGCCGAGTGGGCTGGAACACCTGGAGCTGCTTCACAGAACGGCAACAATGCCGACCCATTCGGCCAACTGGACCTGTTACTGCAAGAAATCCGTGATGACTGCGGCAGCGAAGCTTAAGGCCAGGCAAAGTAGGGCTAATCACAGCTCGATCATGAAATTGTCTTCAGTAATGGCCTGCCTAGGAGTGATCACCAGCTTGCAATTAGCTGCTCCACCAATGCTGAAGGCACAGTCAGAAGGCTGGCTGCTCGGACCCAATAGCCGTACAGGTAAAAACAGCAAAGTTGTACCAACCGACTGCATCGAAGCAGCCGATGGCTCAATCACCTGCAACACCAAGATAGAAAATCCCAGCGGTGACACTCCTGCCCGCCCATATTTCAACCCCTTCAACAACTAAGGCGATAACTGGGCTGAATGCAAAGTCTTAGCGGCTTTTACAAAGGGTTGGTTCCTGATTCAAAGGCTTAGGGGCTGATTCCAAAACTTCTAGAGCTTGCTTATTCTCTGAGCTCTAGCCAAGGAACAATCTTGCCGCTTCTCCGTGAGCAGCAAGATTGTTGATCTTTGCTGTGCCATTAGCAAGCAGCAAGGCCTTCTGTTGCGTGTTTGAAGCCTTGGCATGGTCACAACATGGACAACGAATAATGATCCGATGACCACAGCAAAAGACAACACCCCTTGCTCAGCTCAACTCGTGATTAGCCAGCAAGGCTTAATCATTGCTCAGCGCTGGCTGGCTTGATCCGTTGTTTGCGGCTCATGCCAGAACAACGCCAGCCAAATCGTGCCTGGATAAGAATCTGTCTGCTCGACACGATGCAATTGATGCGGGGCTAAATGCAAATGGTCTCCGACATTGAGCTGAATGCTTGCATCACGATCCTTAAGCCGAAGACTTGCACTGCCGCGCAATAGCAAGATCCATTCATGTTCAACCTGGTCATACCAGAAACCCTCTGGACTCGATGCAGAGCAGGAAAGAATCAATTCCAAGTGCCAAGCATCTCCTGAATGCAGAAGCAGCTTGCTCTCGTTGCCTGCTGATGGCATCGGCTGCGCCAACAAATTATTTTCAGACTCCAACTCTTGAACAGGGCCAACATCCCCCCATCGGCGTCCAATCTCATATCCCCAGGATTGCGCCAACTTCACAACCTGGTTGTGATGATCACATGCTGCAAGCTGCTCGCGACGCTCTGGTTGATGCTTCAGTGACTCAACCATTTGCTGAAGCTGCAGCACCTTATTCAAAAATCTATGTAGGTCCTGTTCGGCCATCCAGTTCTCCTAATCCATCTCAAGGCAACAATTCTCAGACCAGCCCTCTTGCGTAAGCTGCAACAAACGAGAAGACGACTGACTAAATATTGTGGTTAACAATAGTAAGCAGTGGCCTGCCAGCTAGCGAACAGAAATTGGCATCCGACAGCCCAAGCCGCTTATCCAGCAAGAGTTTTCACGTTAGTCAAGAGTTTCACTGGCCATCAGCTATCTCGAATCTTTGTTCTGAATCTGGGCAAGCGAAGGACTGTTCAAATCCTGCAGAGCAGGTTAGTAAAGCTGACCATTAGAACCATATCTCTCAACAAATGAAACAAGGCTCAGCGTTAAAGCCTCACTATTTAATGATTGATGTCGATCGAGGCACTCTGCGTTGATACAGCCTGGTGCAGTGTTTGAGAACCCTGGAATGAAACAGCCTGGTTAATCGCCAAGAGCTCGGCAACTTTGGCTGAAGAATGCAAAAGGCAGAAGCAAGTCACACCAGAAGTTCAGGGCAAAATCGACTGATAGCTTGCTGATCTCACAAGCTGAATGCAATCTCAAAATGCCTGGATCCATGGATAAACATCCATAGAGGTCCAGATGCCTTGCTGCCAATAAACATCCTCTTCTAGAAGCTTACGAACACTATCGAGACTGTCAGATTCGAAAATCCCGAAAACATGAGTACTGCCTTCAGTAGGACCCAAGGTGATCAAGATGCCCTGTTGCTTAAGAGTCGTAAGCCTGCTCAGGTGTTGTTCACGAAAAGGCGCTCGTTTTTCAAGCGCGTTGTCGCAGTAAACACCCCAAAGAACAAATCGTGCCATTGAGCTAAGTCGAAGTCTTGGCGACATTTATCTCTCATAGAATGGCACAAATGGCAGACAAAAGGCTATGTTGTTCTTGTAGATCTATTTTTTACTGATCATGCTTACTGGGAGCGACCTGCTCACTAAAGTCAAAGAACTAGGTGATGTCAGCAAATCCGATCTAGTTCGTTCATGTGGCTATGTCTCCACCAAGAAAAGTGGTGGTGAACGCCTCAACTTCACTTCATTCTACGAAGCGCTACTAGAAGCAAAGGGTGTAAACCTTGGCGTTACTGGTGGTGGCGCTGGTGTTGGCAAAGGTGGACGCAAACTCAGCTATGTGGCGACTGTTCAAGGCAATGGCAACCTATTGATTGGCAAGGCCTATACAGCCTTACTAGATCTAAAACCAGGCGATGAGTTTGACATCAAGCTCGGTCGTAAACAGATTCGCCTGATTCCTGCAGGTGGAAGCGAAGAAGACGAAGATTGATCCACATCTTCGCTAGGGAAAAGCACTAAATAATCTCCCTAAACACTCGGATCAAGCCGAAACCCTAAAAGCCCTGGCCTAACTCCAGGGCTTTTCTTATGGGCTTTAAAAGAAGCTGTAGGAATGGGTTTAAAAGGTTTCTTTTCAGACAAGCCTTTCAAACAAGCCTTTCAGAGAAGCCTTTAAGAGAAGCCTTTCAAAGAAGCCAATGACCGCTTTCATTCAGCTTCAATCAACAGCTTGACGAAGCTGTTGACAAAAACCAGCGGCTTGCTCAACAACAGCCTCTGGTGCTGCTGCCCCTATCCGTTTAACCAAGGCGCTACCAACAATCGCACCATCAGCCCCCCAACAACGAACTTGTCGAACCTGCTCAGGTCCTGAGATACCAAAGCCCACGGCAACAGGGCAGGGGGAAAGTTTCTTGAGTTGCTCAACAAGCAACCCGACTCGATCCTCCATCACAGTGCGCTCGCCAGTAACACCCGTCACACTCACTAAGTAAGTAAAACCACGACTGCTTTCTGCAATCCTCTGCATACGATCCGCAGGAGTGGTTGGAGCCACCAACAAAACGAGATCAATTCCCCGCTCTTTCGCTAAAGGAGACAGGCGTTCGGCTTCCTCAAGAGGTAAATCAGGAACAACCAAACCAACAGCTCCAGCCGCAGCAGCTTCATCACAGAAGCGCTCCATACCGCGATTAAGTAATGGATTGCTGTAAGTGAAAAGGATTACAGGAATGGATAATTGGCTACGCAAGCCCGCCAGCATGTTCAACACCCCAGCAGGTGTCGTTCCAGAACTCAATGCACGTGCTGCAGCGGCCTGAATAACAGGGCCATCAGCCAAAGGATCGCTATAAGGAATACCAAGTTCAATCATGTCAGCACCTGACTGCTGAAGACTGAGCAGAATTTCGGCCGTCGTCTCAAGATCAGGGTCGCCAGCCATCACAAAAGGCATCAAAGCAATTCGCCCTTCTGTCTTTACACGTTGAAACTGACTGCTAATCGTGGTTTTCGGCATGTTTTTTGTCTCCATAAACTCTCCGTTAGCAATCATGGAGCCGGCAAGATAAGGAGCTCAACATCCGCAAGCCTATGAGTCTGAGGAAGCCTTGATGGCATTCGTCTCATGCTCTAGTTCTTCAAGCAGTGCCATTTGCTCCTGTTCAGACATCGCTTCAAAACGAGCTTGAAGTTCAGCAGTGGTCAAATTCTCATACGACTCGCGGTAACGACGTCGCTGTTCCATATAAGTCATTTTTCCAGTAACGACTCGCAGCAAATACGATCCCGTCCAAACAACAACAACTGCAAAAAGAAGTGCTTCGGCAGCGATGCCAGCAGAAGCAGCATCGAATCCAAGCAAACTAAAAACCTCATAACCCAGTCCCCCTAGCGCCAAAACGGCAAGACCGAGCTGAATAACCTTTGCGCGTGTCAAATTCTCAGACCTCTCCTTGACCTTTGAGTCGCAAGTTCAAAAACGGAGCAAAAACAATCAAGCCAGGGAAAAACAAAAAGACCAATCCATAAATGCCTAAGCGTTCATATTTGCCCATGCAGTGCCAGCGGCTGTTCATCCAGAAATAGAGAAACAGAGGCACTGCAACCAAGTAAAGGAACCCGAAAGCTGCATAGGTCGCCAGCAAGAGAATGGAGTCGAACGAGAGTGGGCTGGCAACAACCTGGAGATACACCATCAAGAACCGGCTGATTGAAATCTAAGATGCCAGGAGGGCCTTGGCCCTGCCACTGCCGGGGGCATGGCGGAATTGGTAGACGCGCGCGACTTAAAATCGTTTGTCCCGAAAAGGACGTGGGGGTTCAAGTCCCCCTGCCCCCACTGGTTATTCACGCCACCCTGCTTCACGACAATCACCTTCACTGCAGCCTCGATTAGGCACCTCTAGGAGAGGTCAGATCCCGGTCCACACACCAGGTCAATGATTCACCGGCATGAAAAGGGACCAACTTTTCATGTCCGCCGGCATCTGTTTGCCAATCAAAAACCTCAGCCACGGGCGTCGGCCGTCGAACCAAGCTGATTGAACTGGTGTTTAGCGGCAAGCCATAGAACGCGGGTCCGTATTCACTAGCAAAGGCCTCAAGTCGATCCAACTTGCCTTCCTGATCAAAAACTTCCGCATAGCTCTCGAGAGCATGCGGAGCGTTGAAGATACCCGCACAACCGCAAGCAGTCTCCTTGGCAGAACGAGGATGAGGAGCAGAATCCGTGCCCAGAAAGAAACACGGTTTTCCACTTGTCGCCGCCCGGCGCAATGCCAGTCGATGGCGTTCGCGCTTGGCGACTGGCAGGCAATAGAAGTCACTGCGAAGCCCGCCAAAGAACATGGCGTTGCGGTTGATATGCAGATGATGGGGCGTAATCGTGGCCGCCAGGTTGGGCCCAGCAGCTTCGACAAACTGAACAGCATCTTCCGTTGTGATGTGTTCCAAAACAACACGAAGCTGAGAGAAACGCTTCAACAGAGGCTGTAGATGACGCTCAATGAAGACAGCTTCTCGATCAAAAATATCGACATCGGCATCAGCGACCTCCCCATGAACGAGCAATGGCATGCCAATGCGCTCCATCGTTTCAAGAAGAGAATCAATCAAAGAAAGATCCGTTACCCCCGCCGCCGAATTGGTGGTGGCATGGGCCGGATAAAGCTTTGCAGCAGTAAAAACACCTTGACGATGACCACGCTCCAACTCCTTTGCCGCCAGCGCATCCGTCAGGAAAGCCGTCATTAAAGG
>CATBLW010000066.1 GCA_949486985.1 Prochlorococcus marinus str. MIT 9215 | reverse complement strand
AAAGGAGTCACCTCCACAGCCCCCTGACCGATGGCTGCTGTGATCGTGTCCACAGAGCGCCAGGGTTCCCCAAAAACCTTCAATTTCCACACCTGATCACCCAACAATCCAGGCGCCTCTTCTGTCTCGAACTCAAAGCCAGTGCGCGAGCCATAACCCATCCGTCGCGCCGCATCAAATAAGGCATCAGGGCCAATCTTCAGGCCAACCCGGTAAAAAACCGAGTTACTGCTCACCTGCAACGCCATGGGGAACGAAATCTTCCCGTAAGCACCATGGTCTCGATAGCAAAGGCCCTCGAAGCAAAAGCTTTCGGTCGACAACTCTTGACTCTCAGGGCCGTATTGGCCTGATTCCAACGCCGCGACTGAGGTCACAATTTTGAACGTGCTAGCCGGAGGGAAGCCCTGCAAGGCTCGATTTAAGAGGGGCGCCTCAGGTCGATTGAGGAGATTCCACTGCGCCACGCTGGGACCCGTGGAAAAGACATTCGGATCAAAGTTGGGCCTGCTGGCCATCGCTCGGATGGCACCAGTCTGTGGATCCAAAGCAACAATCGCGCCTTTCTGGACCTGATCAAGGGCCTTCTCTGCAACCTGCTGCAAAGACAGGTCAAGCGTTAGCGAAAGATCACGACCAGCTTGAGCGGGCTTGTCGCCCAATACTCGCTGCACCTCCCCCATCGCATTGACTTCCAGCTGCTGTCCTCCCCAGGAACCCCTTAATCGCTTCTCATAAATCTGTTCCACCCCGCTACGACCAATGCGATCCTGCAGGCGATAACTCTGGTTTTTGAGTTGGTCATATTCCTGTTCTGTCAGCCCACTGGTGTACCCGAGCAGATGAGCCGCTAAACGGCCATGCGGATAGGCACGCAAGACCTCCGGGTCAACCTCAGCTCCATTCAGTTCGACCGCTTGCTCGTAAAAGCGCAACACCTGTTCAGGCTTGAGATTGCGTGCAACCAACCAGCGATAACCACCCTTGGACGCAGCTTCCAGTCGGCGACGATCGAGTTCCAAGGGAGAAAGCGCTAGCAAATCAGCTAAGCGATCTCGTAACTGGGGCCACTGGCGATGATTGACCAGCCGAGGCAGCACATAGAGATTGTGGGCAAGACGACTACTGGCCAGCACCTCGCCATCTCGATCAAGCAAACGCCCTCGAATCGGCGGGCGAGGCACCAAACGAATGCGATTTTCATCCGCAAGTTCTCGATAACGAGAACCCTCAATCAGCTGTAACCAAATCAACCGCGCTGCGATTACACCAAAAGAAGCCAGGACAAGAGCAAGCAACACCATCGGCTGATGACGCATCCCACTGCGGCGCTGATTGGCACGCCTCAGAAGCCCGATGATCGCCATCAATTCAGTCTTCTAGAGGCGCAGAAGCTGATGTCTCGCCTTCTGAATCGTCCTGCAAGTGGTGCTTAAGCAACTTCAACCGCTCTTCAATGCGGGCCAAAGCCTCCTGCAGCGCATTTTGATCTTGATCCTCAAGATTCGAGGCCTCATCAACCTCCACATTCACAGGCACCACAGGATTTCCCAAGCCAGGGCTCACCTGGTCCAGCCGCTCACGCACGGATTTCGCAGCTGATTCACCCTCATCACGCAAACCCTGTAACGGTTCATCAGATTTGGTGAACGCTTCCACAACCTTGCTGGCACCGCCCTGACGCGCGCGCTCCACCATTGCCAAGCCAACAGGCAAGACATCCTGCATCAAGGAAAGACGAAGGCTGTCAAGAGGATCATCAGCCATGGAAGCCTTAGCGGTTTACCTGATTCCAGTTTGCTGGGCAGGCAGCCGCAATGTGGGACAAGCCATTTGGGAGACACCCAGCGACCAACCTCCAAAACCAGCCAAAACCACAAGAGCCACGGCAGGAACAACGGCCTGATGTGTTGTTTCCATACTGATCCATTCTCTCCAAGTTCTCCAAGTCCGCTCACGAGCAAAGCGACGACGTTCCTTGGCCTCCTCCTTAAATCGCCTGCGAAACGACTTCTCAACCCAACGTTCAAACGAACGCTTCTTGGTGACCGCCATCTTGCGCTCCACCTCAAGCAACTGCCCAGCTGTGAGTTCAGGATGAAAGGTGCCGATCAGCTCAAGGCTTTTGAGAAACATCTCCACCGCAGCATCCTTGATGGCGCGCTGATTCTCATCAAGCAAGTCCCAATCCAACTCTGGATAAAACCGACTGCGATTGAGCGTGATCTGATCTTCTCCGAGCTGGCCAGGCTCCCGTAACCAACGATCTGTATTGCTATCAAACCGCCGCCAATAGAGAAATGGGTTGATGTAAATGGTCTTACCGATCAGCTGAATGCTGTCCTGCTGTAGGCGGCGCTGCAGCTGCGCATCCTGCTCTTGGGCGGCGGTCAAGGGGCTTCAGGCCAGTGAACCAGAATATCGAGCTTCTCAAGCCTCCACCAGCCCCTAAGCAGTTCAAAGCAAAGGCCACTCCCAGTCAACTCACTAATTTCCAAGACCCTAGCCATACCAATAGATCTCAGGAATGTCTTACTCGTCATTCATGCTTATGCAATGCCCTTGTTGAGTTAGAGATAGGAATTTTTACCCCTGAATTATTCCCACTCAATAGTTGAGGACAAGGTTCTCCAGTGAGGCACTGGATTCTTAGGTGAAATCATACCGGGCAAATCCCAGTCATACCAGCGGGTTTTAGGGCAAAAAGTCGTAGAAAGAGTTTTCTAATCTTTGACCGTAGAGAAGAGACCAAGACCTTTCGCCAAGGTGCATCTGGAAATGGACAAGACCATTGACCACGCCTAGCGATATATCCTCAAGCAACGCCTTGAGGAAGTCCTGGGCGATAGGGGAGAAATCGCAATCTGAGCGAGCCTGATTCAAAAGGAGGGCTGTTATGCGTAGGAACCTCGTTACTGCTGGATTTGCCGCTGCACTTGTTGGGATGGGGGTTGCTGGGGCGCATCGCCACACCCAGACGCAATCCAAGTGCAGCTGGGTCAGTGAACCAGTCCCTGATGCAGTGATCCACATCCAAGAGACCAGTCCCATCGGGATCGTTTCTGCTGATCTCGCATGGAAAGGGAAGGTGATCCGTTCCCTGTTAATGGGACAACCCAATGGATACGGATCACAGTGGTGGTCGTTCAAGGGCCAAGACGGTCAACCCGTTGGCGGGGGGCGTCTTGTGCCGTTCAGAGGCAATGAACCAAGCAGAAGCAGGGGACGCAACCCAGGGGAACGAAGCGACGCAGCACCCAAAAAGGCATTGCTGGTGGGCCTGGGGTCTTCGCTCTACTACAGCGATTTTCGTGAGGAGGGGGATCTCAGCAGGGCAGGCGAGGGGTTCTGGAAATTACCTGACCACTGCTTCTTTCCAGGTCGTGCGTAGGCGTAATCTCCTCTTCCTCGAATTGATTTGGCCGCTGTTCCTGATCCTGAGGATGTAGATGTTCAGGCAAGGAGATGGAGAAGAGAGACAACCACGCACAGCGAGACAACCTCAAGCAACGCCTTGAGGAAGACCTGGGCGAAAGGGAAGAAATAGTGATCTGGACGAACTTGATGATTAAGGAGGACGGCATGTCTAAAAGCAGGTCATACAAACTACAACCACAAATAAATCTCATAAAGCCCACAAAGTGCTGCCCCCCGAAAGATATTTACTTAAAAAGAATTGGCCAAACAGGAAGACAATCGCCCAAGGAGGCTGCCAAGTTTTCACGATGGATTAGACATACAAGAAAGAGAGAAGCTTTAATCAATAACCACCTGCTTCAAATTATTTTAAATGAGAAAAATTACGTCTTGCCCCAGACATAATTGAAACAGTCGCACGATCAGTAAGTTCACAATAAGCACGCTCATCAACAATTAAGCCCGACTTGTTTTTCGCTGAGTAATCAACCAAAATCGCGCCTAGAGTATCGGGATTAGTATTTGAGTGCTTTGAGTACTTAATAGCACTAATTTGTAGGGTCTGAGGTTTAAATAAAAGGTTTTTCAAGATACTAATGCATGCATCCTTCAAAAAGCGGTTTCCAGCCTGATTCGCAAGTGCTGCATTCGGATAGAAAAGAAAAGCGAGGAGCACTGCTGGCAGAAAAAACTTTTTAGGATACATAAAAACAAAAAACCATTCACTCAACTTTAGCAGCAATTTACGCACGAACAGCGACTATTCATTGGGCACATAAAAAGGATCCTAGAATGCACTATTCCCACTCAATCGTGCCTGGAGGCTTGCTAGTGATATCAAGAACCACTCGGTTCACGCCCTTCACCTCATTGACAATTCGACTAGAAATCGATTCCAAAAGCTCATCAGGCATGCGTGACCAATCCGCTGTCATGCCGTCCTCACTGGACACGCAACGCAAAACAATCGGCCAGGCGTAAGTGCGCTGATCACCCATCACCCCGACAGAGCGCACAGGCAGCAACACAGCAAAGGCCTGCCATATGTCGTGATAGAGGCCTGCATCACGAATTTCTTCGCGAACAATCAAATCAGCATCACGCAAACAATTCAGCTTCTCATCGGTCACTTCACCAAGAATGCGAATCGCCAAGCCTGGGCCAGGGAAAGGATGACGCCGCACAATCTCTTCCGGCAATCCCAAAGAACGACCTACTTTTCGCACCTCATCCTTAAACAAGCGCCGTAAAGGCTCCACCAACTTGAACTGCAGATCCTTGGGTAGCCCACCCACGTTGTGATGGCTTTTGATCTTCACAGCCACCCGTTCGCCGGTCTTTGGGTCAACGTTGGTTCCAGCACTTTCGATCACATCTGGATAGAGAGTCCCCTGAGCGAGGTAATCGAATGGACCTAGTCGTGCACTCTCTTCTTCAAAGACTCGAATGAATTCGGTACCAATAATTTTACGTTTCTCTTCCGGATCAACAATGCCATTCAACTTAGAAATAAACCGCTGTCTTGCATTGATATATTCAACATTAATATTAAACTTACGATCAAAGAAATCCATCAAAAACTCAGGCTCGCCTTTACGCATAAACCCCTGATCAATAAACATGCATGTCAGCTGATCTCCAATCGCCTGTTTCAAAAGAAAGGCAAGGGTGGAAGAGTCAACACCACCAGACAAGGCAAGCAGTACCTTTTTTTCACCGACTTGCGAACGGACCTGGCTAACGGCTTCTTCAATAAATGCGGTCGTGGTCCAATCCGGTTCACAACCACAAATGTGATAAACAAAATTTCTAATTAGCGACATCCCATCAGTGGAATGAACCACCTCAGGATGAAATTGCACGCCATAAAGCGAACGCGTGTGGTCAGCCACAGCCGCATCTGGCGTGTTCGCTGTATGAGCAAGTCGCACAAACCCCTCAGGCAAGGCGCGCACGGAATCACCATGGCTCATCCACATGGTGGAGCCATTCTCAACATTGGTGAGCAGGTCCGTCGGGTCATCAACTTCAAGAGGAGCCTTGCCGTATTCGGCCTTGCCCGTAGCCACTTCCACCCGACCACCCAACTGCTGCACCATCAATTGCATGCCATAACAAACCCCAAGCACAGGAATTCCCAAATTCCATATCTCCGGATCACAGAGGGGGGCTCTCTCGGCATAAACCGAGCTTGGTCCGCCGCTCAAAATGATCCCCTTTGGGGCCAACTGACGCAGCTCCTCTGCGGAGGTGCTGTAGCCGATCACCAACGAATAAACCTCTGTTTCACGCACCCGGCGAGCAATCAGCTCGGAATATTGCGAGCCAAAATCAAGAATGACAATCGCAGGCTGGCGCTGACGATCGGGCTGAGAAGAAGACATATCGCCGAAAATGCTCTTAAAAGAGACGTCCGTCAGTGCGTTCAGGGTAGGGAAATTCAGTGCAAGGCTTCTGGAATCACTCCCAAAACCGTCAGTTGTTGAACACCTAATGGGCCAGCCCAACGCAATCGACGCTGTCGATCAAATAGCGCTGAACCAATCGTCATCGACCAGGATCCATAGCGACTGATGTAGTCCGCACTGCGTTGCTCCACGACTGCTGCCAGCCGATCCCAAAGCTGCTTAGCCAATTGGGAATCCTGAGCTTCCAGCCGATTCAGGGCTGCCTCCATCGATTCGGACTGAGCCAGCAATCGAATCGTGTCCAAAGACAACCCCTCACGGACTGCCATTGCCGTCAGCACTTCTAAGCGAGCATCAGCCAAATGATGATGGGTATGAAAAATCCCCCCTGCCAGCTTGACCAACTTGCCGTGATAGCCAAACAACAAAAGCTGCTCAACTCCAGCCTCAGCCGCTGCCAATAACAAAGGCCCCATCCAGTTACCGGCCTTCAGCAATGGCTGGGAAGTCAAGCCAAGTTGATGGGCAAGATCCAAACCATTTTCACCAATCACCAAGGTGAGCGCCCCGCTGAAACCAGGTTCAGCGCATTGTTGCCGTAATTGCTCCAGCGCCTGTTGCAACTGATCAGGCGAAGCACTGGTCTGCACCTCTGCCTGAGTACCGATCAACGCCAGACCATCAACCACTCCAAATGCTGCATTGCTTGTGCGCAAGGCCAAATCTTTGCCACGGGGCAAGACAACCTCAACCTGCAGACAGCGTTGCGCAGGCACTAAAGGTCGAAGCGTTTGCTGAAGCAGTTCACAAGCAAAGCCGGATAAACAAGCCTCACCACCAGATCCCAAGGTTCCGACACCGAAACCAGGAACGATCTTGAGCCAATCTCCTGCAGCCGAATTCGACTGATCATCTGTAGAGAGACGCGACTGCTGCCACTCCACAAACACCCAAATCTCGAGGCCGCGCGTGAGGTCCAAGCCTTGACCTGGATCACAAAAACTAATGGCTAGCGCCCGCTGCCCACCTGCCAACAAAGCAGCAGAACTCACGTGTACAGACAGCAGTTCAACACAATCGGGTGATCGCAGTTGCTGCTCATTCACGAACGGACGCCCTAGCAACACTTCAGTTGCAGCCTGGGCCGCTGCCGCAACCCAAACCGGCAGTGTTAGCCCTCTAAAACCAGTTTCAAGGTGATCGATAAAAGCGCAGCGCCTGAATCATTTTTAGGATGAAGGATTGAGCAACCCCTGAGGCCTTGCAGGACAAACTCACTCTGATGATTCCGGGTCCAACACCGGTTCCCGAAACAGTGCTCAAGGCCATGGGTCGACACCCCATCGGCCATCGCAGTGGCCCCTTTCAAGCCTTGGTGCGTCACACCTCTGAGCAACTGCGATGGTTGCATCAAACCAGTCAAGACGTGCTTGTCATCACAGGCAGCGGCACAGCCGCAATGGAAGCGGGAATCATTAATACCCTCAGCCGGGGCGACAAGGTGCTCTGCGGCGACAACGGCAAGTTCGGCGAGCGATGGGTAAAAGTATCGAAGGCCTTTGGCCTTGACGTTGAGGTTGTCAAAGCCGAATGGGGGCAACCACTAGACCCAGAAGCATTCCGCAAGGCTCTAGAGGCAGACGTTGAAAAAAAAATCAGGGCCGTCATCCTCACCCATTCGGAAACATCCACTGGGGTGATGAACGACCTCGAAACCATCAGCAAATATGTCAACAATCACGGCACAGCTCTCACCATTGCTGATTGCGTGACCAGCCTTGGGGCCTGCAATGTTCCGATGGATTCTTGGGGCCTGGATGTGGTGGCCTCTGGTTCCCAAAAGGGATACATGATGCCTCCAGGACTGAGCTTCGTGGCGATGAGTGAGCGTGCCTGGCAGGCCTATGAGCGCTCTGATCTGCCGAAATTTTATTTAGATCTGGGCCCATATCGCAAAACCGCCATCAAAGACAGCAATCCCTTTACTCCAGCCGTCAATCTCTATTTCGCACTGGAATCAGCTTTAGAGATGATGCAAGCAGAAGGGCTAGAAGCAATTTTTGCCCGTCATTCCCGCCATCGCGCTGCCGCTCAAGCAGGCATGAAAGCCATCGGTCTAGCCCTATATGCAGCGGAAGGACATGGCAGCCCTGCAATCACTGCAGTGGCTCCAGAAGGCATTGATGCTGAGCAACTTCGCAAAGCAGTACAAGCGAAGTTCGATATCTTGCTAGCTGGCGGACAGGATCATCTCAAAGGCAAGGTGTTCAGAATCGGCCACCTCGGCTTTGTTTGTGATCGAGATGTTCTCACGGCTGTTTCGGCAATCGAAGCCACCCTGCAGTCTCTTGGCTTACATCAAGGCGAAATAGGGGCAGGAATGGCTGCCGCAGCAAGAGAACTAAACTAAGGATTCTGTTTGCAAAGCCATATCAAATATGAACTAGACTCATACAATTGCGGATGTAATTCAGTGGTAGAATGTCAGCTTCCCAAGCTGAACGTCGCCGGTTCGAATCCGGTCATCCGCTTAGCAAGCAACTAAATCAATTCACAAAGCCCAAATCATTCGCAGCTTGATGCGCTCTTGCTGGAGCCTTTAATCAGATCGTTCAAAGCAAGAATGATTTGCATTCGCAATAACGAGGATATTGGCCTGGAGTGTTGTTCAGCTCCTCGGTTTGATCAATTGCAGAACTTGAGGCCCAACAATTCCTGCTCGTCGTTCTTGATCTAAACCCTTGAGAATGAAGCTTCCAGCCGCTAACAGATCTCCTTCTTCTGCCTGAGCAGAAGCGCGATCAAAAAAATTGGCCGCGGCCTTCATATAAACCTCACGCTGATTAGCAGCGTTATTCATCGTGGGCGGCGTTCTTAGTAGTGTTGATGTCAAGATTGCTCTGTGAAGCCTTTTGATTGAAGTTTAACGCAAATTCTGCGAATACCTGCTCAAATAAGTATCAATGCTTGCTGATAGTTGGCTCTTAGGCACCAATCAGATCAATGTATCGATTCAAGCGGTGTCAGGTGCCAGGCTCTTCAATATTGCCTCCCAGATCTGCAATCTCGGCTCTCAGTTGCTCAGAGCGGCATTGATCTCCACGAGTTTCGGCAACAGCCAAAGCAAATTCAAGCTTTTCAAGCTGATGGCCTCCCTCATGAAAAGCCTGCTGGCTGCATGAAAGTGAAGCTAAAGAGACGCGAGAGGCAGAAATGGTGGAAGCCATGGTTGCCTTAGTTTTTTTTATTTTGCCACCGGACACCCCATCCTCAAGCAGCGAGTGGAGTCGAGTCCTCGGACCAAGACTCGGAGGAGTCATCAGATTGATCAAAATCTTCAGATGAAGCTTGTTCTTGAGATGTCACCTGTTCATCAGCTGACAAGTGTTCAGAAGATAAATCCGAGCCATCAAGCAACTCCTGACACTCCAACAAGAGACGATCGACACCATCAAGCATCGCCATTTCATCGGCAGGAATCAACTCAGAATCTTGCTGATATTGACGCCACTGCAACTCCAACGACTCTTGGCGCTGCTCCAGCTTGACCAAACGCTGGGATAGAGCCGAAATGGCCTGGGCAAGATCTTCTGCCGCACGGCTAATCCGAAAAGAAACGGGCGAGGACATAACCACTAGCTAAATGAATCCATTCCGATAACAACACATCAACGAAAGAGGCTCAAGTCAAAAGCCAAAGAATGAACAAATGGCTTGGCAAGCAAACTGGTTCTAACTGTTGTTGATGTGTACCGACCATGCCCTCTATGGCGACCTTGATGATCTATCTCATCGCAGGAACAGGGATGGGCCTACTGACATTGCGCACAGGTATTCCATCGGCACCTCTTGCCGGAGCGCTTATCGGTGCGGGAATCGTCAGCATGAGCGGTCGTCTGGAGATTGCTGAATGGCCCGTTGGAACACGCACCACCATTGAAATATTTATCGGCACTGTGATTGGAACTGGCCTGACCAGAAATTCCCTAGAAGCCTTACAAAACCTTTGGAGACCTGCGCTGCTGATCACAATCACTCTCGTACTGACTGGCTTACTGGTGGGGCTTTGGAGCAGCCGCTTGCTGGGACTAGACCTCGTCACCTCAATTCTTGGTGCAGCACCGGGAGGCATTAGCGGCATGAGCCTTGTGGGTGCAGATTTCGGAGTTGGAGCAGCAGTTGCTGCACTGCATTCCGTGAGATTGATCACCGTGCTACTGGTCATGCCGGTGTTAGTGAAGTTCATCGCCCCAGTGGACTAAGCAATTTCCACTCAGCTCTGGACATCACAAGCTCAATCGATACGTTTACTAATGCTGAATTCACTATCCAGCCATGGCTAGGAATCGACATCGGATCGCTCTTTGTCTTTCGTTAATGAGCCTCGCAGGGCTAAGCCTTGCCAGTGAACCACTAGAGGCGGCACCAAACGAAAGTGGTGACAAGGGTGCACAGATCTATTGCTACATGCGCAGCAATGGCAATAACCATGAGGTGAGCTGGAAGGCCTCCTATGCCGTCATCAAGCGACAGAGCGGTGGCCTATTCAAAAGCTCGCCCGAGCATGCTGCAGTGATGATTACAGAGGCTGTGGTTGAGGAGCCAGGCAATTTCCCGGAATGTGGTCGTTATCTGGGTGATCTATTTGGTGCATCTGCGAGCGCAATCAACACAAATCAAACAGCAACCGAGCAAAGCGCAGATAGCTATTCAGACGACGCCAGCAATACCAACACACCCTCAACCACAGATAGTGAAGAGCGTTATAGCTATTGATTATCTAAAAAAAATCACCAATCTTTTGGTGTGCGTTCTCTTGCTATCAAGCTTTGGCTGCACGAGCCGATCAGCGCCAAGCAAGCAGGCTTCTGAAGCCAATATCTCTTCTCAAGCCTGTCTCGACAATCTGGATCTTGAAGGATTGGAGCATGCCCTAAAGCACTGCAACAAAGTTGTTCAACAACATCAAAATAATCCCGAACCACTGAACGATCGCTCCCTGATCTACACCCTGATGGGCCAAACCAACCTTGCTTGCCAGGATGTTT
>CATBLW010000065.1 GCA_949486985.1 Prochlorococcus marinus str. MIT 9215 | reverse complement strand
GATTTACACGGATGGCAGAAGCGAAAACGTCCTTTATGTCTTGAGCGGCGTTTTGAGTTTGAGAGCTATTCAGAAACAAGAGATTTCCTTGATCGTCTTGGTGATCACTGTGAAGCTGTAAAGCGCTTTCCTGATATGAACTTTGGCCGTACTTATGTGAATATCACCTTGCGCCCAGAAGACGATACAGATTCTGCAGAATTAGGCGAACTTGACTATCAATTTGCTCTTGAAATCAATGGATTCTTCGATTGATCTTTCCCAGGCTTATGCCGATTCGGGAGTAGCGGATGTTCTTGATCAGTTATCCAAGGATCTTGTTGGCCTTAAGCCTGTTAAAACAAGAATTAGGGAAATAGCAGCGTTGTTATTGGTGGATCAAGCAAGGAAGGATCTTGATCTTTCGAGTACAAGCCCTTCTTTGCACATGTCTTTCACCGGGCGCCCTGGCACTGGGAAAACAACTGTTGCCAGCAAGATCTCGCAGATTTTGCATCGTCTTGGCTACTTGCGTAAAGGACATGTTGTTGCTGTCACCCGCGATGATCTGGTCGGTCAATATGTTGGTCACACGGCCCCTAAGACGCGTGAAATGATCAAGCGAGCGCAGGGTGGGGTATTGTTTATTGACGAGGCTTATTATCTTTATAAGCCTGGTAATGAAAGAGATTACGGCGCAGAAGCGATTGAGATTTTGCTTCAGGATATGGAGAAGCAGCGAGGCGAATTTGTTGTTATTTTTGCCGGCTATAAAGACAGAATGGATACTTTCTATCAGTCTAATCCAGGGCTCTTTTCGCGTGTAGCTCATCATATTGACTTTCCTGATTACAGTAATGAGGAGCTGATTGAGATCGCTCAGTTGTTGCTCGCTCAGCAGGAATATTGTTTTAGTGATCAGGCTTTAGTTGCTTTTGGTGATTACGTTGAGCGTCGGCGTCAGCTTCCTTTCTTCGCGAATGCACGATCGATTCGCAATGCCTTGGATCGAGGCAGGCTTCGGCAGGCCAACCGTTTATTCAATCGGATGGGTGAACGCCTTGCCCGGGAAGAATTGATGACGATTGAAGCGGCAGATATTTTGGCGAGTCGAGTTTTTCTGGGGGAAGTGGAGGGAGAGGATCCGTCTCAACCACTTACCGACCCTTCTCAATCAGGTTGAGGAGTGTTCTCCTTTTTTGCCAAGTAGACCTGTTGTTTTGCGAAATAGGCCCCTTGTTTTGCGAAATAGACCTGTTGTTTTGCCAAGTAGACCTGTTGTTGACGACATAGCCCTGCGAAGAAAGCCACGGATTAAGACCGGTGGTAAGGCAAGTCATTGAGGGGGATGTGTCGCAATCAACGATCTATTTGGGCTGTTCGAGGTCGCGGCGGATGAGCAGTAACAGGTAAGAGGGGGATTTGTATCGGCTTGGCAGGCAGCGGTTAAGGGTTTCCAGGTGACTCCAGCAGACTGTGCGTTCAATGTCTTGGGGACTACGACCTTCCTGTAGCAGTCGCCTGAGGGCTTTGCAGTAAAGGGGATAGCCCGCCTCAAGTTCGCCAATTGTCAGCTTGGCTTGGGCCATTTTCGCTCCCAGTACCTTCTAACCTATGCAACCGTCGCCCCTCCTTGTCGAGTGGTGCAGATGTTCTGGGGCCTTGAGGGCAATATTTTTCTGTTCTGCACTGGCTTTTGAATGATCTTCGACCAGATTTGGGGCTAAATAGCCTCTTCGCTCTTAGCCGAGCCAGGCAATGCAATCGATTTCGACCCGACCACCTTTAGGCAGGGCGGCGACTTGTACACAAGCTCTTGCCGGGCTGACACCTTCTCCAAAAATTTCGGCGTAGAGGTTGTTGACGCGGCCGAAATCCTCCAGATCCATCAGGTAAACAGTTG
This sequence comes from Prochlorococcus marinus str. MIT 9215, assembly GCA_949486985.1. GTDB lineage: Bacteria > Cyanobacteriota > Cyanobacteriia > PCC-6307 > Cyanobiaceae > MIT-9215. The sequence goes on along the minus strand of CATBLW010000065.1, from coordinate 11,532 downwards.
TTCTCACCACCTGGCCTGGCTCTGCTCCTGCTTCTTTCAATACGGCCAGGAGGTTGCTGAGCACCTGACGGGTTTCAATCTCTACATCTCCTTCTCCAACCATGGAGCCTGTTGCTGGATCGAGGGCAATCTGACCAGAGCAGTAAAGCCAGCCACCGGCAAGAACGGCTTGGTTATACGGCCCTACGGGGGCTGGGGCGGATGCCGTTGTGATGGCCTTGGCGGCAGAGGCGTTCATCGTTGAACTGGTTGACTTGGCAATTGATGATGCCTCATCGCCCTATTCATTGCTTAGGCCTTGCCTTTGCTCAAACCTATTCTTCGCTGAAACCTTGGCTTTTCTTCGTTCTTGAGTTTGCCTAGCCTTGCCATTCGTTTTTGCTCTGCCGCAGTGAGGCAAGCTCTTCACTGCTTTTGGCGCGAACGAAGAGGTTTGTGAGTTGTTCCTCTTCAATACTGCTGGGAAGGCTCAGTTTCCCTTGCCCTCGGCGTGCGCTGACGTCTGCTAATCGAGCTCTGATGGCTTGATCGTCGGGACGCATGGCGGCTGCCCAGCGCAGGTTGGCTTCGGTGTATTCATGAGCGCAATAGACCTTGGTCTCCGGTGCCAGTGAACACAGACGCTTAAGGGCCCTGTGCATGTCTTCAGCAGTGCCTTCAAATAGGCGCCCACAACCTGCTCCGAACAAGGTGTCTCCACAAAACAAAGCAGCGTCTTGTGGGCCCTTCTGTGATGTTGGCAAGTGGTAGGCCACATGTGCCCGTGTATGTCCTGCAACATCAATCACCTCTACTGGGCGGTTGAGCAGGGAAATGTGATCGCCATCGCCTACGGAAACAGTCTGGAAAGGAATTCGATCCCGATCGGCGGCAGCAGCAATCACAGCAGCTTCTGGCCAGCGTTTCAGCAGCTTGCGTGTGCCGCCAATGTGATCCTGATGATGATGGGTTTGGAGCACTGCAACGAGATCAAGTTGCCGCTGCTCAAGCCATTTCTGCACCGGTTCAGAGATTGCAGGATCAACGACAACGGCCTGGTGATCCTGGGTCCAGATCCAGATGATGTTGTCGTCCAGCACTTCGATGGCATGGATTCCGTTCCGCTCACCATGGCTTGAAAATGCCATCGAAGTTGGGTCCATCGGTAAAGTCCAGTTCGAGGCATAGCTCCATGATCACCGTCGCGCTAGCAAAGGGAGCTTTGCTGAAGGATTCGGTAGCCAGATTCTCCAATGCGGGATTGGATTTTTCTGCTGTGCTTGATCCAGACAACCGACAGTTGATGGTGCCATCTTCTTGCGGAAGGGCGCGAGCTCTTTTGGTTCGCAATGGAGATGTGCCGGTTTATGTGGCCTATGGCCAGGCGCAACTTGGCGTCGTCGGTTACGACGTGCTGCGGGAACATCAAATGCCCGTTGCCCAACTTGTTGACCTTGGTTTCGGAGGCTGTCGTTTGGCCGTGGCCGTGAAGGCCAGCAGCGGCTACGAGCATGCGGCTGATTTGCCGCCGCACTGTCGCGTTGCCAGCAAGTTCACCCATTGCGCGCGTGAATTTTTCGATGCGTTGGACTTACCCGTTGAGTTGGTTCATCTGACGGGATCCGTTGAGCTTGGCCCGATCACAGGAATGGCAGAAGCGATTGTCGATTTGGTCGCGACTGGGCGAACCCTTCGCGACAATGGCTTGGTGGCGATTGAGGACCTGTTTCAGTCCTCTGCTCGTCTTGTTGGTCATCCCTTGGCTTTGCGGCTCGATCGTGGTGAGCTGCAGGCCATTGTTGAAGCCATGCGAACGCAGACAGAGCTGCCTCAGGCGCTTGTCTAATGGCTGTTCCTGACCTTGAAAGAATTCGCCGCCTAGGGCGTTCTTTACGGCATGACCGTAAACGTCTTTTGGTCATTTTTGTTCTTTTGGTTCCTGTGGCCTTGGCTGGAGCGATTCAGCCTTTATTGGTTGGTCAAGCCATCAGTGTTTTGAGGGGAGAGTCAACCCTGTTTTGGCTTAGCGACTTAAACAAGCAGACGGCTATTCGGATATTGGTTGGGATCCTGTTGGTCTCTGTGCTCTTTCGCCTGGGCTTGCAGGGATTCCAGTCTTTCAATATTCAGGTCGTTGGACAACGTCTGACCTCACGCATTCGTGACGACCTTTTCGCCCATTCGATGGCACTGTCGCTGCGCTTTCATGATCGGATGCCAGTTGGCAAATTGCTCACCCGTTTGACGAGTGATGTCAATGCATTGGCCGAGGTTTTTGCCAGTGGTGCCGTTGGTGTGCTTGGTGACTTGGTGACCATTTTGGTCATTTCCGTGACCATGATTTTGATTGAGTGGCGGCTTGGTTTTTTGCTACTGGTCACTCAGATCCCAGTGAGTTTGGTGATCCTGTGGTTGCAACGTCGCTATCGAAATGCCAACTACAGAGTGAGGGAGGAGCTCTCTCAACTCAATGCGGATTTTGTTGAAAACCTTCAAGGCTTGGAGGTTGTTCAGATGTTCCGTCGAGAGAACGTAAACGGCGAGCAATTTGATCGCACTGGTGCGGCTTATCGCAAAGCTGTTAACGGAACGATTTTTTACGACAGCAGCATCTCTGCCTTCATTGAGTGGGTCGCCCTTGCTGCCGTTGCTGTGGTGTTGGCCCTTGGGGGCTGGATGGTGACGGCTGGTGCCATGGGGCTTGGCACCTTGACGACCTTCATTCTTTATTCCCAGAGGTTGTTCAATCCCTTGCGCCAACTGGCCGAACGCTTCACTCAGATTCAGGGTGGTCTGACTGCTGTTGAGCGGATTAGCGAGTTATTGGAGCAGCCGTTGGAGATCGTTCAGCAGACCTCCCTGGGCGAAGAGGCTGGTGAGAAATATGTGCCTGGTCTTGCTTCTAAAGGTGAGGTTGTTTTTGAACGTGTGAGTTTTGCCTATCGAACGGATGAACCGATCCTTGAGGATCTCAGTTTCCGAATCGCTCCTGGCGAGAATGTGGCCCTCGTGGGGCCCACTGGGTCTGGCAAAACCACCCTGATCCGCCTGTTGTGTCGTTTGTATGAGCCGCAAGCTGGAAGGATCCTGCTTGATGGTCGAGACATCCGAGCGATTCCTCTTCCAGTGCTGCGTCAACAGCTTGGGGTTGTCCTTCAGGACACATTTCTGTTCAGCGGCAATGTCGCCGACAACCTTCGTTTGAATGCGCCTATTGGCGATCAACGCCTGCAAGAAATCTGTCGCGAACTTGGCTTGGATCCCTTATTGAATCGCCTTCCTCAGGGTCTTGAAACAGAGCTGCGTGAGCGAGGTAGCAATCTCTCTTCTGGAGAACGCCAACTGCTTGCGGTTGCCAGGGTTGCTATTCGCAATCCAACAGTTCTGATCATGGACGAAGCCACCGCTTTTATGGATCCTTCCACTGAGGCGACGCTGCAGAGAGATCTAGATCGTTTGCTTGAGCGCCGCACTGCTTTGGTTATTGCCCATCGCCTGGCGACGGTAGAAGCCGCTGATCGCATTTTGGTAATGCGTCACGGCAAGTTGATTGAACAGGGAACCCATCTTGAACTGCGTGCTCAAGGAGGGCTTTATGCCCAATTGGCCGATTTGCAGGAGCGTGGCTTGGCGAAACTTTGAACATTTTTCTTTTAGGGCTCTGGTACGGCAGGATCAGGTCAGTTGAGCAGCAAGGGTTTGATTAGCTCTTGTTCCCTAACCCCTGAGTTGCTGGAGCAGGCCTATGGGCTTGGGGCTCGACAGTGCCCGTCGCCAAATGAGCAGCTCACGTTGGTGTTTAGTCAGTCCAGGGCTCTTGATCTGGTGGAGCTTGAACAGTTGCTCGAGGCTGTTGGCTGGAGTCGTCGGCCGCTAAGAAGGGTTCGCAGGGCCCTTGATCACAGCCTTTTGAAGGTGAGTCTGTGGCGCCATGACTCGCGGATGCCCCGTTTGGTGGGTTTTGCTCGTTGCACTGGCGATGGGATCATCGACGCCACCGTCTGGGATGTCGCGATTCATCCTCTCTATCAGGGTGCAGGTTTGGGGAAGCATCTGATGGATTACATCCTTGAAGCTCTGAGGGATCTGGGCACAGAACGGGTGACCTTGTTTGCTGATCCAGGGGTGATCTCGTTTTATGAACGTCAGGGTTGGCTGCTTGAGCCTGGTGGTCATCGCTGCGCCTTTTGGTACACCAGTTGAATGTTGCTGCTTAGCGGAAGCTGATTAGCGGAAGCTGCTTAGCGGAAGCTGCTTAGCGGAAATAGTCTTTGGCTAAATGGGTTGCGCTTTCTCCACACCGCCATCGGCGTCGCAATTGGGCATTTCGCCAGGTTTGCGTCAGTAAGCCAAGCTTTTGCCAGCGGCGGCCATTTGTATAGAGGGGCAGGCCAAGGCTTTTCAGCCTCGCTTGGCAGCCAAGCCGTTCAACAAAATCAAGATCTTCCATTAATGGCAGCGGTGCATAGCCACCAATCTGTTCATAGAGGTTCTTGTTGATGAGTAAGCCCTGATCGCCATAAGGACGTTGAAGCCAATGGCTGCGCAGGGCTACTGCAAGTTCCAGCAGTCTCATGTTGAGGCCATCAGCTTGAACACGGAAGTCGAAAAACCAGGCGCTCAGCTTTGCTGAAGGTTCTGCGATCACGTCTTCAATTATTTGAGGCCATTGAGCGGGAAGCCTGCTGTCGGCATGGAGAAACAGCAGCCAGTTCCCCTTGGCGTGGCTAACCCCATGCTGGAGTTGAGCGCCACGATTGGCCTCCGGGAAACGTCGCGGTTGGGCTCCGGCGAGATGAGCAATCTTGGCGGTGTCGTCAGAACTTTCAGCATCGATCACCCAGCGTTCAATCGGAGCGGGCCAGCGGTCGAGATCAGCCAAAAGCAGGGGGAGTCGATTGGCTTCATTCAGGCTTGGCACAATCACGCTCAGGCTTGGCTTGCAGTCCTCATTGGTTTGTGCCTGATTGATTTTGCTCATGCTTGCCACGGCGCCAAATCATCCAGTTGATCAAGATCGTTCTGCTGGCGCAGCAATGCAGGCGTGATGCCTGCAAGTTCGGCGCGTTGCATGGTTGTTGGCAATACCTGCTCGGTTCCCCAGGAAATGCCACAGAAGGGCCACGTCGCCACGGGCTGAATCAGGGACCCTGAAAGTCCGATCAACCAGTAGCCCCCATCATCGGCAGGGCCAAGCACGAGTTGATGCTGCTCCAGAGCAGACAAAGCTTCCAAGAGATCTCGTTGACAGAGCTCAGGGAGATCGGTCCCGATCAGGATCGTGGAGCGGCCTTCTCTGGGTTTTGACTGAGAACAAAGCTGTGCCTTCAAGATCTGACGGCGCATACGTACGCCAAGACAGCCAAGACCTTGATCCACCACCTTGCTAATGCCTTGGCTACTCCCCCAGCGGGCAGCCGCCCGTGGTGCCAAGCCGGTTGTTGCAAGTTGCAGCTCAACCAGTCCAAGTCGCTCGATCGATCTGGCCACATGCAAGGTGTGGTTGGTGAGCTGGGATTGGATCCTGGCGGCATGAACCTTGCCAATCCCTGAAGCGAGCCGCCGCTTGCAGCGGCCTGGCGCCGGCCAACGGGCCATCACGATCAGGGCCGGCTTGATTTCGGCAGGCTTTGCTTTTGCAGTCTTGATTTCGGCCGTCTTGTCTATGGCTGTCTTGTCTAAGGCTGTCTTGTCTAAGGCTGTCTTCGCTATGGCTGTGTTGTTTATGGCAGTCAACGTTGGCGGGGAAGTTCTGCTGGTTGAACGCTGACTTCGAACTCGTTGCCGTTGCGTTCAAGAAGGATCGGCATGGCTGCTCCAACTTGTCCGCGGTCAACGGCAATTTGAACCTCAGCAGGGTCTTTGACGGTCTGGCCATCCACGGCTTTGATCAGGTCGCATTGCTGCATGCCAGCCCTTGCGGCAGGACTGTTTGGCATGACATCGACGACGAGAACAGCATTCTTCTCTGGCAGTTTGCACTTCCCAGTTGAGGCGTTGATGTCCATCGCCCTTTTGGGCGTCAGCGGCATCAGCCTGACGCCGATATAGGGATGAGAAGCCTGACCTTCTTTAACGATTTGCTGGGCAATGCGTTTAGCCAGATTGATCGGGATCGCAAAGCTAAGACCAGCTCCTGGCGCTTGACGGATGGCGGTATTAATCCCGATCACCTGACCTGCGGCATTGATCAGTGGACCACCGCTGTTGCCTGGATTGACGGCGGCGTCCGTTTGGATATAGGGGACCCTTTGCCCTGAACCAACAGCATTGGTGCGATCGACCGCGCTGATGATTCCCGCTGTAACGGTGTTGTTGAGTCCAAGAGGGTTGCCGATGGCGATAGCCCATTCACCAGGCTTGAGATTGTCGGAATTGCCAAGTGCTGCAACGGGAAGCTTGTCGGCAACCACTTTGACGACAGCAACATCTGTCAGTGGATCGCCGCCCAGAACTTTGCCGTTGAAGTTGCGTCCATCGGGAAGTGTTACTTGCACCTTGTCTGCACCAGCGACGACATGGGCATTGGTGAAGATCAGTCCATTGGATCGCGTAATGAACCCCGACCCTTGGCCAGCTTGCTGACGGATTGAAGGGCCAGCCCCAAACAGGTTGCCAATCGGATTGCTGATGCGTTTAATCGTATCGATGCGCACGACGGCCGGTCCAACACGATCAACAGCCATCACAATCGTGTTACTGCCTGGCTCTAGAGGTGCAGTTTGAGGTTCATCATTGACGAGGGGAGCCTGCTCGGGACTTCCTACTGAGCCCATTCCGAATTTTTGACGTAACCCTTCATTGCAGCCAGTTAGCTGGAGACTAATGATTCCAATTCCAAGCATTCCAACTGGGCGTAGCTTGCGAATACATGCGGCGATGGGCATGACGGATGCCGCTCCCAGGGAACAAGAATGTAAGGGTCTCATTAAAGACCTCTTTGCCGTTGGAAGTTGCCTAGATTCAGCCACCGAGGAGCAGATGGTGTGGGGCTGATGGGTAGCGAGCTCTGGGCCAAGGTTCAGCAGGCTCTTCAGAGCAATCTCAGCAAACCCACCTTTGAAACGTGGATTCGCCCAGCCAGTTGCAGTGGCTTTCACAATGGTGAGCTGACTTTGGTCGCGCCGAATAGCTTCGCTAGCGATTGGCTGCGAAAGAATTACGTTCAGACCATTGAAGAGGTTGCCGGTGGTATCTGCGGTCAGCCGGTGCGGGTGATCGTGAAGGCTCCGGCGATAGATCCGGAAGCTGAGGCGCTGTCGCCAGGATTGACACCGCAAGTGTCTTCTGTCCCAGCCACTGAGGCGACGGCTTCATCAGTGCCTGGTGTGTCTAAATCTGGGCCGCGACGGATTCTTCCTACGCTCAATCTTCGCTATGTCTTTAATCGTTTTGTTGTAGGGCCGAATAGTCGGATGGCTCATGCTGCTGCTTTGGCAGTTGCGGAGGCTCCAGGACGAGAATTCAACCCTTTGTTTATTTGCGGTGGTGTGGGTTTGGGAAAGACCCATTTGATGCAGGCGATCGGCCATTACAGACTTGAGATTGACCCTGAGGCCAAAATTGCCTATGTCTCCACAGAGACCTTTACGAACGATTTGATCTTGGCCATTCGCAGAGATGGCATGCAGGCTTTTAGAGATCGTTATCGGGCTGCTGATTTAATTCTGATTGATGATATTCAGTTTATTGAAGGCAAGGAATATACCCAAGAAGAGTTTTTCCATACTTTCAATGCTTTGCATGAGGCTGGTAGGCAGATTGTGATTGCAAGTGATAGGCCTCCAAATCAGATTCCAAGGCTTCAAGAGCGGTTGATTTCTCGATTCTCTATGGGCTTAATTGCTGATATTCAATCTCCTGATCTTGAAACAAGGATGGCTATTTTGCAGAAGAAAGCCGAACAAGAGCGGATGATGTTGCCACGTGACCTTATTCATTATATTGCCGGACGTTTTACTTCTAATATTCGTGAACTTGAAGGTGCTCTGACCCGAGCTGTTGCCTTTGCTTCGATTACTGGCCTGCCGATGACGGTGGATTCAGTAGCGCCCATGCTTGATCCCAAAGGGCAAGGTGTGGATGTGACGCCAAAGCAAGTTATTGATAAGGTCTCGGAGGTTTTTGATGTCAGCGCTGATGATATGCGTAGTAGTAGCCGCCGAAGAGCCATTAGTCAGGCTCGTCAGGTTGGCATGTATTTAATGCGCCAGGGTACAGATTTGAGCTTGCCGCGTATCGGTGAGACCTTTGGCGGCAAAGATCACACGACAGTGATGTATGCCATCGATCAGGTGGAAAAGAAGTTGTCGAGTGATCCTAAGTTGGCGAGTCAGGTTCAGCGGGTAAGAGATCTTTTGCAGATTGATTCAAGGCGCAAGCGTTAGTTCGTTTGACCCATTTGAATTTGATTCTTTTGATTGTGTGTGAGTCTGTCTTGACCTTGTGTTCTTAGCTTGATCTTGTGTTCTGAGATTTATAGCTTTTTAGCGTCTATTGTTTTTGGGTGTCTATTGATTTTAGCGCCTATTGACTGAATGAATACTCATTCTCACAACCCCAACGTCTTGCGAGATTGGCTTGGTTCCCCAAGGTCGCGCTGATACTGAATAGAGGTAAAGGCCTGCAGGAGGGTTCCTGCGTACATTGAAGACAACTGTTATTTTGGAACCCGGTGATACGGGCTCCGCAAAGCTGACGTTGATCGATCGAGAGTTGTTCTTAAAGGATGCTGATACGGGTATGGATTGTCCAGATCTTCGAGGACTTCCATGAAAGGCTTGGGGCTGCACAGGACCACGATAAAAAGCAGATTGGACGCCTTGGATTTGTTGGAGATTGATTCCGCCAAGGCTGGCATCAGCACCCTTTGGCAGCTCAATCGTGAAATAATATTTGGCGCCACCTTCAAATGCATACCATTTGTAATTGGTTAGTTTGACTTTGGTGGGAACCTCTACAAAAGATGTTTGCCCATTGATTTCTATGGCTCTTGTATTGATTGGCGTGAGTAATAGCGCTGTAACGATGGTTGAGTAGATCAGTCGCATGAATCCATCAAGAAAGGTTTGGGATTTTGATCGAATCGATGCTGTATCGGTAGAGGCGGGCCAAGCTCTGAGCTGTCGAGCTGAGCAGTCTGTTCAAGAGCATTGCGCAGCCGTCTCGCAGCTATTAATGGCATGTCTCTGGGCACAGAGATGCGATCTCTTAGGTAGCGCAGTCCGGAGGCACTGCTTTGATCTGGAATGCAGGGTTGGCCATGGATCAACCGAGTCAGGCTTGCTCTTAACGGCTGGTCGAATTTTGCTGCTCCAAGCGGATTGAGTTCTAGGAGCTTACGGCGATGTTTGAGAACTCTTGATAATGCAAGAGATTCAGCTTGAAGATCTATCGATTGCTCTGGATTCGGCCAACATATTTCCATCTCTCCAAGCCCTTCTCCGTTGTCAATAGCTGTTGCAAACTTGTCTTGTGTGGGATTGGCTTCGATCCAGCAGCCGCCCATCTGAGGGGGGAGATCATGGGCATGGGTATGGAAATCTCCCTGAGTGCCTCGATAAACAGCGAGTTGTTCCAGTGCCGTGAACCAGTTGTGGATGGCTGGATGTTCTTCTCGAAGGTTGAGACCTTTGTAATAAGCAAGAGAGGCATTCATCCGTTCTAAATAAGGGATGAATATCACATCAATGCCGCTGGGTTCATGTTGATTCTCGCTCGCTTGATTCAACCAAGGCCCTGGAGTCTCAGTCAGTTTATCCTCCATCATTTCGGCCATGCGATGGAATTGTTCTCGTGCCTTTTGTTGATATCGTTGGCTTTGATTGGCTACACACAGCCATTGACACCAAGCTCGAAATAATTGACGTTCAAGTTGCCTTAACTCGAGAGACTTTGGCTCAGTCAGGCTTATACCTAAAGGCCCAAAAGTATTTTCTAGCTCAAGCAGGATCTGATCGCTTTCTGTAATTAGCCGTCCATCAAGCTCTAGAGCAGGAAGCATGCCCGAAGGAACTTTTTTGACGAACCAGGATTCCTTTTCTCCATAGCAGCGCATGGTGACTTTCCTGATCCGATAAGGGATCTGTTTCCATTCCAGCCACAGCCAAATCTTCTGGCAGTAGGGGCACCAGGCGTGATGGTCTCGGTAGAGGGTGATGCGAAGCGCATCTTCTGGATGCCCAAAGAGGCGCAGATTGGCGTGGGCATTGGTCGGACCATCAATCCGATCAGGCTCGTGAAGGGCTCGCTCTGCTAATTCTTCCCAGCTCATGGCTTTGATGGAAGAAGGCGTTGTCATCAATCCAGGCTCCAGGAGATGGCGTTACGAATGTGATCTTGACGATCACAGCAGCTGCAGAATGAGGATGACAGAAGTTGTTGACCTCCTGTGGACCATCGTTTCGATTTGATTGTTATTGGCGCTGGCTCAGGTGGTCTTGCAGCAGCGAAGCGAGCCGCAAGTTACGGAGCCAAAGTTGCCATTGTTGAGGGTGATCGCGTCGGCGGGACTTGCGTGATTCGTGGATGTGTCCCCAAAAAATTGTTGGTTTATGGATCGCTTTATCGAGAGCAGCTTGAGGCCGCGCCGAGCTTTGGCGTAGAGATTAAAGAGGCCCGCATCGATGCAGGAGTGTTGTTGGCAAATGTGCGTCAGGAAGTTGATCGACTGAATGCCTTGCATATTGAGTTCTTGGCGAAGGCTGGCGTTGAGCTTGTCTCGGGCTGGGCACGATTTAGTGGGCCAAAAAGTGTTGTTGTATCAGCAGCTGGTGGCAATCAAGCAACCATGGAGCTTGAGGCTTCTCGAATCCTTATCGCTGTCGGAGGCCAGCCTCAGCGGCCAGATATTCCAGGTGCTGAGTTGGCTTGGGTTAGCGATGACATGTTTCTGCAGCCAAGCTTTCCTGAGCATGTTGTTGTGGTTGGGGCAGGATTTATTGCTTGTGAATTTGCCTGCATTCTTCATGGTCTTGGTGTTCAAGTAACCCAGCTTGTGCGAGGGGATCATCTGCTGCGTGGCTTTGATCGTGAGCTTTCTGCTGCCGTTCAAGACGGCATGGAGGAGAAGGGGATTGAGATTCGCTTTTCAGAAAGTCCAGCGGCTTTGGAGGGACAGCCCGGAGAACTTGGAGTGGTAACCCAGAGCGGAGAGCGCTTCGATTGCGGAGCTGTGTTGCTTGCCACAGGGCGAAGCCCTTTATTGCATGGCCTCAATCTGGATGCAGCTGGTGTGACCTTGGATGGTCGTCGAATACCAGTTGATGCCAATCAGGCCACGAACATACCCCATATTTTTGCCGTGGGTGATGTGACAGACCGCATTAATCTCACTCCAGTTGCAGTTGATGAGGGCAGAGCATTCTCTGACACTGTTTTTGGTAATAAGCCTCGACAAGTTAACCATGAACTCGTTGCTAGCGCTGTGTTTAGTCAGCCTGAATTGGCGACTGTTGGTCTTAATGAAGAGCAGGCGGTTGAGCGTTATGGGGAGAACCAGATCAAAGTGTATAGGGCTCGTTTTCGCTCTATGGCACAAGCACTACCGAAACG
>CATBLW010000064.1 GCA_949486985.1 Prochlorococcus marinus str. MIT 9215 | reverse complement strand
GATCACCGCGTCGCCGTTGCATGAGGCCGAGGTTGTACCAGGCCAGGGCCACTTCTGGAGCACGTTGGGTGGCTGTTGTGGTGAGGGAGATCGCTTCATCCAGTTGCCCTCCTTTCATCAAAATGGCTGCGAGGTTAAGGCGTGCTCCGAGATTCACTCTTGTGTCGATGGGTAGATCCAATGCTTCGCGGTAGGCCTTGGTCGCGGCATCTGGATCTGTCGCGCTAAGTGCAATGCCGAGGTGAAGGAGAAGTTCATAGCGTTCACTGGCATTGGTTGTCGTGCTTTTGTCTTGCTGCAAACCCTGCTTCAGAAGTTGCAGGCCTCGTTGCTGATTCCCTTCAGCCACTTCAAGCGCACCGAGCTTTGCGCAGGCATAGGGGTCGGTGGGGTTGGCATCCAGCCAGCTTTCCATGGCGGATCTCAATCGCTGAGCTTTGTTGCCGTCTTGCAGCAACTCAGGTCGATAGCCATCGTGAAGCAATGTTGGCTCGACATAGTCGGCAATGCGCCAATGGGTTTCTTGGTTGAGGAGATCACGCACGCTGTCGTCGACCATGGAGTGATAAGGCCTGCTCCACTGGATCTTCGGGTGTCTTCGGAATAAACGACTGACACTGGAGTAGGGGGCCATGGCCGCACCCCGCTCATAGCGAAGCAGGTTGATGAGTAGAACATCTGGCTGGGCGATCAACGCTTTCAGCCCCGGAATCGCTTCAGCTCGAAGCTGTTCATCGGCATCAAGAACCAGTACCCAATCACCTTTAACCATCTCGAGAGCGGCATTCCGTGCAGGAGCAAAGTCACCAGGCCAGGGGATGTGTTCCACTCTGGCGCCGGCGGCTTCGGCAATGGCAACGGTGTTGTCAGTCGAGCCTGTGTCGACAACAACCATCTCATCGACGAAATCTTTCACAGAAGACAAACAAGCTTCCAGCCGGGGTTCTTCATTACGCACGATCATCGAGAGGCTGAGCATGGAATTGATCCGCATTGCCGAGAGGCTAGGGCGATTAATCAGTGAACTCGTTGAATTTTGTTGGGCCTGTTGCAGGTTGAGGTTTGTCTGTTGCCAATAGTGCATTCAAAGCCTGAAGCTGGGCTTCTGGCATTTGCCCAGGGCTATAGGCCGCTGGGATGTCGGCATCAAGAACCTGTTGCAGTTGTTCCCAGAGGTAGGGACTGCCATAAACAATGAGTCCTGCTAATCGACTATCGCGCTGTAGCTGTTGGACGGCCTCTGCCCAAGGCTCGCTTGCATCTTGATGGCCCTTGAATGGATTGCCCCGTAGGAACAGTTGCAACAAAATCGGTCCGTCCCCCAGGCGTTCAAGAGCAAGTGGATGCTTGGGTTTTGGTTGCCAAGGGGATAGCCCCAAGTTGTGACAGATCAGCGGTTGAAAGTTGGAGGCGCTGGGAAGCGTTAAGGCAGGGGCATCGGCGGCCAACATCGGGCATGGCAGCAGGCTGTCTACCCTCAGCAGATTGATGCCTGAGTCGACCGACTGAATCGATTTTGGATGGCGCACTTGTAGGGAGGCCTCGACCAATTCTCTGGCAAGGATGCGATCGGCTTCGCTTTCTAACTCGCTTGTCTTTTCATTCGAAACCTGCAAGGTGTTTGTGGCTTGAGAGTTGTTGTTCACCTTCTCAAGAGCCAGATGGCGACGTTGTCGTGCGGCGTTGAGTTGCGGCAAGCCAATGCGTCCGGATGTAATGGCTGCGCATATCGCATCAATGGCCTCATCCGCATCTTCTGGCATCAGGATTAAGTCCGCACCAGCTTCGAAGGCCATAACGGCGGCTTCCCCAGAACCGTGGGAGCGACTGATCGATTCCATCACGAGGGCATCGGTTACAACGAGGCCTTGAAAGTTCAACTCATCTCTCAGTAGATGCGTCAGCACGGCGGCGGAGAGGGTTGCCGGTCGCTGTTGATCAAGACATTGGATCAACAGATGTGCAGTCATCACAGTCTCGATTCCGCTGGCGATAGCTGCCCGAAATGGCACCAGTTCTGCGTTGTTGAGTCGTTCTTGGTTGTGTCCAAGAATCGGTAGCTCTAAATGGGAATCAGCTGTTGTATCGCCATGGCCAGGGAAATGTTTGGCGCAGCCGAGAATTCCTGTAGAGCAGAGTCCGCGTTGAAAGGCACAGATGAGTTCAGCAACGGTTTGGGGATCTTCGCCCCAGGCTCTGACGTTGATGACTGGATTGGCTGGATTGTTGTTGATGTCGCAAACGGGTGCTAGCACCCAATTGAGGCCGCAACTTTTGGCTTGTTGGCCAGTGCAACGGCCGTAGCGTTCGGCGAGTGCAACGGCCCGCTCCGGCTGCTTTTGGAAAAGTTGTCCTAGTGCCAGCGGTGGAACCAACCAGGTGCCTCCTTCAAAGCGTTGGCCAACTCCTTCCTCGACATCCGCGCAGATTAGTAGCGGTGCTT
>CATBLW010000063.1 GCA_949486985.1 Prochlorococcus marinus str. MIT 9215 | reverse complement strand
TGGGATCAAAAGGCCAACAGCCCCCCAACGCATTGCCCAAATCCTGTCTGGAGAAATGGGCTATGGCGACATTGCCCAACGCGTGATCAAACGCCTGCTATTTCAGCGCTCCTAGCAGCGTTTAGATAGACAAATAATCAAGCTCACAACGCTTTATGCTGTTATCAATACTCATCATCCAAACTCTTATTTGATGTTTTCAATTGCCATCATCGAATGGAAGGCGCCCAAGAAATTCTTCACTTAAGCTCGCAACCTTGCGCCATTCCTGATCAAGAGTGATCACATGACCGCTATCCTCCAACCAGTGAAGCGAAGTGATCTCAGGATCAAGCCGACGAACTAATTGGCCAATACCCTGCTGACTAACGACCTTATCCTTTCGACTCCCAATCACCAATGTCGGCAGGGTTAGCTGCTTTGCCTGCTTGCTAACTTGAGCAATCAGCTGCAAAACTTGAGCACTACAAGCGACTGGATAACGGTGATATGACCAGCGCCGATTTGAGGCTGTTGGATCTTCAAAATGATCGGCAGGCTTGGGCAATGTAGCAACAAAGTGTTTAAGCAATGGCGCAAAAAATCGTCGTCGATCACGAACTCCAATTGGCGGTGAATAGAGCATCAAGCCAGCCACTTGTTGATGACGCAAACCCGCCTGTAAGGCCAGAATCGAGCCAAGCGATAGCCCTCCAACAACAAGCCGTTTGCAACTTTGTTGAAGTCGTCTTATTTCGGCGTCCACTTGATCTGTCCACTGTCGATGTCGCACAGGAATCAGATCCTCAAGATCTGTTCCATGGCCAATCAACAATGGTGCCTCAACTCCGTAGCCTCGCGCGTTCAACCACTCCGCAAGTGGACGAAGACAACAAGGCGATCCAGTGAAGCCATGCAGAAGAAGCACCTTAGTGTCTCCCCCAGGCAATGAAAAAGGATGGGGATCAGCCTTGACGATGGCCACAAACAAACCTCACGAGAGCGTTTAAACGAGCAACTGGTTGCCAGGGAGCAGCTACTAAAAGGCCATCACCACGAGCCCCTTGATGCACCAACAACTGAACAGAACCTGCAGCAGAGAATCAACTTATTGCTTCCATCGCCCAAAGCCATCAATGAAACCCACAGCATGTTGAAGTCATGACCAATCGATCGATGAAGAAGACTCACTAATAGAGGAATTACGAAGGTCAATAAAGAGCTCGCCATTATCATCTTGATACCAACCATTGGTACGTGCCTGTAGTCCAAAGCTCAGCAAACCAGCAGAGACACCCTGCTCAAGTTGACTCAAAACAATAGGGTCTTGTTCATTCATGCCTCCAGCAACAACTTGTTTGGCAACTTCTAACCTGACCTCAAGCTCAAAGGCAGACTTCCTAAAGGTCAGATCTCCATCATTCAACCTTTTTGCTAACTGCTTGAGCGTCTCCATACTGCTTAGAGTCTTGACAGGGGAAACGGACTGTTGAGTGATCGCCTCGATCATTTCATTCGTTGGTGATGGCATAACAGGTATCGGGTAACCAAGTTCAATGCCTTCAATCATCAAATCACTCTTCAACGTATCAATGGCGTCCTGCTTGCCGGCCACCTCTTTGAGGGAATGATCAATAAATGCCACTAATTTCTCCTTCCTGGGTTGTGATGCACGCAGCAACGTTCGAATCGATGCTTTGATAAGCGTGACATCGAGTCTTAACTGAATCTCTTCAATAAGGCTCAAAAGCTGATTTGAAATTTCGGCGATACCTTCAGCAGACTCAGAGTTTCGACGCGTCTGAAAATTTTCACTAGAAAGAATCCACTCCATAAGATCATTAATCCCGGAGTCATAGCAAGACCAGCGTCTGAAACAACCGATTGAAATCGCAATCTCATAGATATAAAACTCATAGACTTCTTGGGCTAAAACTTTAGCCTTCGTTTGATCATTCTTGCTCTGCAAAGAACCATTGTCAAAAGGGACTAGACTTTCATCTGAATGCGTTGCAGAGGTTCTCATTGAGCCTGAATCTCCTCAAGGGAATCTATCCGACTAAGGCAATATGTACTAACCGCGAACCAAACCATTTTCATTCTTAGCGTTTCTTCATTGTCATATTCATCTCGCAAGTCAGAATCTTTATATCCAGTCGACTCAATCAATTCATGAATATCAGCCTCAAAATGCTCGTAGAGAAAGTCAAGCTCCCATGTCTCCTTGAAACCATTAAAACCGGAAGAAATACCAAAGCGGTTAATCTCTTTAACTTCTTGCGAACTGGAAAAACGCTCGTCTAAAAACTCTACAAAATTCATCGCCGAGAAGTTCTCTCAACAAAGTCTACATTGGCCTCAGCAACTCCGCATTTTAAAAAATAGCTGCATCTTCAGATACCTCGCCTCAACGCAAGCTCTCTGCCATAAGAAAACAACAAGATTCGATCGAGAAGTTTTCAGATTTCATGCCTTTAATCAATACAGCTCCAATCGTAAATTGAGCCAAGCCTCGAAGAATCGACCAAAATAGACAATCAAAGATTGTTATCCAACAACTCGACAGAACCAAGCCAAGAGTGGCATGGGGAGATGCGAATAATGAATAATATTTATGCCGTCAAAACTTCAGTATCTTGGTCAAGAAAAACCAATAAAATAAGTCAGAATTTCTATCCCTACCAAGGGAGCACTTCGCCATTGGCATGCCAGAAAGTCCCGGAATGATCAAGATCCAATTGATCAATTCGGCTCAACAAGCCACGCACTGAAGCCTCTGTCGTAATGCCCTGATCCGTGAATCCCGTCATCCGTGTACTGACAAGTCCAGGGTGAAGCAAAGCCACAGCAATGCCTTGAGGCCTTAAGTCGATAGCCAGTGACTTTCCAGCCATGCAAAGCGCAACCTTTGACATCCTGTAGCCATACGTCCCTCCCGAGGTGTTGTCCTCTATTGAGCCCATACGACTGGTCATCAAAATAACTTTGGATCCTTGGTGAAGCTGTCCCAGGAGAGCACGCGTAAGCCTTAAAGGGCCTACTGCATTCACCTCGAATTGACGCGTAAGGCTCTCAAAATCAAGGTTTTGAAGGTTTGTACGTTCAACAATCCCTGCATTGTGAATCAGCACATCAATTGGCAAGCCATGAAGCCGTTCCACAAGCTGAGCAATCGATTGATCAGAGGTGATCTCAACATCAGCCTCAATACGAACGCCCAAATCCTCTAGCTGTTTTGAAGGAGCGCGACATGCTGCCACAACAAGGTCACCACGGGCATGCAGCTGGCGGCAGTATTCATAACCAATTCCACGATTGGTTCCTGTGATCAGATAGGTCGCCAATTAATAAATGGGCAAACAGCGGTATTCAAAATATTTTAAATTCATATCATGGCGAGTTCGATTGATCTCACCAGCTTGGAAACAAAAAGAGGAGGAATTTTTACATCTGACTTAGGCGCTTATCCACGGATGATTTCAATAGCATTCACGAGGCATCAAGGTGATTAGATGTATTCTTATTTTTAAAAATAAAAAAGGATTTTAATAGCGACTTACCAGTCCAAGTTCCCAGCACAACTTGCCAGTCCAATAGCCATCTATTGGCAAAATACTAAAGAAGCAAAGTTTTATTTATTATTTAAGCCGCAGCAAGCGCGAGTGCAGCCCCAAGCCCAGAGCGCACATCATCCTGAAGCAATCGGCCATCATGGTCATGGTCGAGAGCGTCAAAAACTGCATCACTACCCAGCCATTCTTCACGGGTAATGCAGCCATCTCCATCGAGATCATTAAGCAAGAAGATCTCCTGAACGGCATGGCTAAAAGCAGCGCCTCCTTCCAATTCAGCCAACCGATGAGCAAGCTGTGCTTCAAGGGTTTCAATGGCCTTACTAAATCCACGAATCCCTTCATCCAGCTTCTCGTGTGCCATTCGATCGCTAGCCATCATCGAAGCAAACGTGCCTTTATCGAGCTGAATCTTGGCCTCAGTGGCAGCAGGCTTGCTGCCGTCAAGCTTTCTATCCAGATGAACTTCAGAGCTACGCAGCTGATCCAAAAGCTTTGGAGAGATCGTTAGAAGGTCGCAGCCAGCAAGCTCAATAATCTCCTCAATATTCCTGAAGCTTGCTCCCATAATCTCTGTCTTATATCCATATGTCTTGAAGTAATTGAAGATCTTTGTCACAGATATAACCCCAGGATCTTCATGACCTGGATAAGAGTCGCGACCTGTATCTGCTTTGAACCAATCAAGTATGCGGCCAACAAATGGAGAGATCAAAGTCACACCAGCCTCAGCACATGCAGCTGCCTGTGCAAAACCGAATAGCAGGGTCAAGTTGCAATGGATGCCATCCTTTTCAAGAGCTGCTGCGGCCTCAATTCCTTCCCAAGTTGATGCAATCTTAATCAATACACGATCTTTACTAATACCAGCCTCTTTATAAAGGCCGATAAGTTTATGCGCCTTTGCGATCGTACCTTCAGTATCAAAACTAAGCCTTGCATCAACTTCGGTTGAGACTCTTCCTGGAACAATCTTCAATATTTCCTTACCAAAAATCACACAGATCTCGTCGAGAGCTTCATGCACTACATCTTCAACTGGTGCAGATTCTCCCAGCAACTTACGTGATGAATGCAACGCTTCATCAATCAAATTCTGATAGGCAGGAATCTGAGCGGCCGCCAATATCAAAGAAGGATTGGTCGTTGCATCTCTAGGAGTGAACTTACGAATAGCTTCTAAATCACCGGTATCTGCCACGACCACAGTCATGGAGGAAAGCTGCTCAAGAAGGTTGGCCATGACGAAAAACATCTCGCTAGACCATCAAGTTAGCTGCGATTTTTTCAATAACCGCTCAGGTCCAGAACTCACCATCAAAGGGTTGCCAAGCCTTAGCCGTTTGCCGACTCCAATTGGGTCTCGTTGTTTTTGCTGGGCGGAATCTTTTCAAGTACCAACAAGCCATCAATAATTTGCTTGGCTACAGGCACCGCCACAGTTGAGCCATAGGCATGCTCCCCCTTCGGTTCATCCACAACCACAACAACCACGAAGCGAGGGTTGTCGACGGGAAGATTGGCAACAAAGCTGCAGATCTTTGCCCCTGAGAGATAAATCCCATTCAGCGCTTTCTGCGCAGTGCCGGTTTTGCCTCCTATTCGATATCCAGGCGTTTTCGCTCCTTTTCCACTGCCCTGATCGACTACCGATTCCATCCAGCCACGCACGATGCGTGTGACATCTGGTCGCAACAACTGCTGTCCACTCATCGGAGCGCGGGGAGGAGCCAGGGCTTCTCCAGCTCGCAACCCCCTCGTGATATGCGGACTCACAAGGCGACCACCATTGGCAATCACAGCATGCAATTGGGCAAGTTTTAAAGGGGTCAACGAAAACCCCTGACCAAATGCAGCTGTTGCCGGTTCAATCGGCTGAGCGACAAACTGCTCTTTGCTCTTCAGTTGACCAGCGACGGCGCCAGGAAGATCGGTATCGGGGGTGGCATCAATTCCCAGTCGACTCAACCAGTCCCAATAAACCGACGGGTCGAGATGGCGCATGGTCTTCACCATGGCGACATTGCTCGACACTTGCAGCACCGTGGGGTAATCGATCACTCCATTCCCCTTGCGATCGTGGTTGGAGATGGGCCAACCACCAACTTGCAACGATCCTGTGTCATTCACTTTTCCCTCCGGCTCAATCACTCCTTCTTGCAGAGCCACAGCCAGGTTGATCGGCTTGAACGTGGAGCCAGGTTCATAGAGATCCTGAACAGACCATTCACGAAAGCGAGCCGGTGGGAATTTCCAATAGGTGTTTGGGTCATAAGTGGGTGTAGAGGCCAAGGCCAATAGCTCCCCATTGGTGACATCCATGACGATGGCCACGCCTTTCTTTGCTTTCCACTCTTTGACTTGGGCAGCAAGCGCGTTCACAGCCAACTCTTGAAGGCGTGCATCGAGAGTGAGCTGCAGCTTTAGGTCGTCCCCGTAAAAGGTTCCAGGGGCAAGGTCATCAGGCAGTGGCGTGCCATCTGCCCCTCTGCGCAAACTTCGAGCCTGTTCATGACGCAGCAGATCCTGATGGCGGCTCTGCTCCATCCCAGCCTGAGGTTCACGATCTTGATTGAGGAAGCCAACAACATTCGCAAACAGAGAACCCTGGGGGTAAACCCTTTGGGGATAGGCCTCAAGATCCAAACCACTGATTCCCATCTGACGAATGTTCGCCGCTGTTTCTGGATCCATCCCCTCAGCCAATTTGACGCCTGACGCCCTATCCCCTAGGCGGTCCACCAATTCAGCCATCGGCAGTGCCAACACCCCAGAAAGCTTGCGAGCCACATCCACTGGCTTGCGAATCAAGCCAGGGTCATCTCCAGGGAAATTGAAATAACGCGGATGGGCCCAAAGCCGAAAACGTTCTTCATCGAGAGCCACCAAGCGGCCCGTGCGGTCAACAATCGAACGCCTTGTCCCCAAAGGTTTGGTTCGATGCGTCTGGAGAGACCTAGCTCGAGCTTCTAGTTCAGGCGCCTGAAAGACCTGCAACCAAGCCATCCGGCCCACAAGCCCTGTCAAACCAAAACAAAGGATCAAAAACACCCACCACATCCGGTGAGCAGGTACAGGGGCAAAAGGGATAACCCGGCGACGATCTTGTCTGGATCGCCTGGGACTTCGCCCCTTCAAGGCCGGCATCAGTAACCGTGATTGATTGGATTGTCCATCAATTGACTCAACATGGTCAACTGATCGCGATCCGTATTGTTGGCATCGCTTACAGGTCGATCAAGGTAAAGCAGATTGGCAGCCTTGGTGGGAACCATGCCCTGGGGTGACTTCGAACGTTCAAGCAGATGACGCTCCAACATGGCCGTGGATTCTGTTAGGCGATGAGCCAAAATCCGCGACGACTCGAGCCTTGCAAAGGCCATGGTCCAACGGTGCTGCCAATGAAGTGTCAGCGCCGACAACACGGCAACGCCCATCACCACACCAAGCAAGGCACCATCAGTCGCGCGATGAAGACCTGCCAACATCGGCGAATGGCGGGCAACCTTTCGAGTGGAAAGAGAACCCTGGATTAACTCAAGCGGGTTCGCTGAACGAGCGGAATTTAAAGCACGTCCCGCAGATGACTGACGCGGCTGAGGAACGGCGACCACCGAAAAAGACACTGCAATAAATCAGTGAAACACCCTGCCAGCGCCGCGGCAAGGTCAATGAATCACAACTCAATTCAGACGCGCAATCAGATGCAAAGTCAGAAGCGAAGTTCTTCCATCAAGCCAGCAGTAAAAGATTGGCAAAAGTAACTCCATTCCATAAGGCATGCATCAATACGCAGGGAAGTAAGCGGCCGCTGCTTAACCGCAACAAACCCAGCCCAATGCCCAAGACCACCAAGGGAGGCAACTCGCCAACGCTGAGGTGTGCAACCCCAAAGACCAAAGCACTTGCAAACACACCCCAGGCCCTTCCCAGAGAGGAAGCCAACACAGGCAACAAAACGCCTCGGAACACAACTTCCTCAAACAAAGGCGCCAAAACGACAGCTGTTGTCGCCAAAAGCAACAGTGCTAAAGGATCCTTGCTTCGTAACACCATCTCCAGCAGAGGATTGCTGCCACCCTGATCGCCAAGCAACAGTCCCATTAGCCAACCCGTCAACAACACTGGCGGCATCACCATCAACCAACCACGACCTCCTTGGCACAAGGCCGACAACCAAGGACGCAGCCGCCACTGCAACCATCCCTGCAGCGGCCGCTGCGTCTTATCCAAGCCTTGCAGTTGCTGGCGAAGAATCAGCAGCGGAGCGATGGCTAAGGCGCAATAGCCAATCAACACGGTGACCGCATCACTTAAAGGACTGACCAAGCCCTTG
Source organism: Prochlorococcus marinus str. MIT 9215 (assembly GCA_949486985.1). Taxonomy (GTDB): domain Bacteria; phylum Cyanobacteriota; class Cyanobacteriia; order PCC-6307; family Cyanobiaceae; genus MIT-9215. The sequence goes on along the minus strand of CATBLW010000063.1, from coordinate 3,591 downwards.
GTGAGTGCAGCACTCAATGGCGCCACAACAAGAGGAAGCATCACCTCGCCCAACACCACAAATCCACCAGCGACAAGAATCACCATGTCTGTGATGGAGAGAGGGATCGCAACCAACGGCTGCCAAGGATCTTCTGTCTTGCGGAACCAGCGCCAGAGTTGATACAACAACAAGCCAAGGCCAAGAAGCAAAGCCACCGCTGGCAAGGTCTCGCTCAGCGCAAGCCTCAACGCCATGCTGCTAGCGATGTTGGAGTTCAAACAGACATCAGCAGCACCACCAAGAGCGAAGCAACCAACCTGATTGAGCAGAGGATCAACAGCCAAGGATTGCAGGATCTGTTGGTCAGCAAGAACCAGGCCCTTTCCTTGTTCGGCAGAACTCGACAGCAGTGCATCCTGCAATGCACGCAAAGCAGGCGCCTCAAATGGTTCCGCCAGAACTGTGCCTCTTTCTGCCCCTGAAGGTTGCAAGCCAGCAAGAAGAAGGCGCTGTCGCTCAGTCATCTGATCCAAAGGGATCTCGCGCAACGCCTCCATCAATGACGCTTTTGGGTCTTGCCCTACCAGCAGAGAGCGAAACTTCTCAGGGACGGCAGGCTCAGCCAGCAAAGCCATCTCTTGCTGCTGCAAAGAAAGGGCGGGTGTAACAGACGGTCGATTGAAGCTATCCGCCAGCCCCATCACCCAAACCGCCACAGCGAACGTCAAAGAAACAAGTGCAACCCATGCTTTCCAGGCCGGATTGGCTTGTCGCGAAGGGGTTTGAGTCAACAACCTGGCATCATCTGAACCTGATTCTCCATGGAGATTGCAAAGGCCGCTGGCCTGGCCCCCATACGATGGCCGCGCCAAAACATCTCTGCCGGTGTCCTTGCGTCTTCTTCTGGTCCGTCATGGACTAAGCACCTTCAACAATGAAGGCCGAATTCAGGGTCGCAATGACCTTTCCAACCTCAGCGAGGCAGGCCAAGAGCAAGCTCGACGAACAGGAAAAGCACTTGCTGAGGTGCCGATCGATGCTGTTTACAGCTCACCACTCCAACGAGCAGCAGAAACAACAACCAAGCTCCTGGAGGCTCGTGGCAAAAAGGAACTCACGCCTTGTTTCGATGACGCGCTGATTGAAGTCGATCTTGAACCCTGGAGTGGCCTAACTCGCGACGAACTGAAAAGCAGGTTTCCAGAGGCCTTTCATGCCTGGCAGAAAGACCCCGAAGATGTGTTCCTAGAGCGGCAGGATGGCACGCGATATCAGCCGATCGGAGAACTCATTGAGCAAGCTCAGAGTTTCCTGCAGTCCCTCGTTCAACGCCACCCTGTGGATGGCAATGAAACGGTTCTGGTGGTTGCACACACCACCATCCTTCGCTGCATCATGCTCGTCTTATTAGGAAAACCAAAGCAAGGATTGCGGCGGCTAAGGGTCGACAACGCTTCGCTGTCAGTGTTCAACCTGATGCCCAGCCAAAAGCAAGCCCATGAGGTTCAAATCGAATGCCTGAACAGCACAGCGCACCTTGATCAACCACTCCCAAACAAAGGCAAGGGAGCACGAATGATTCTGGTTCGCCACGGCGAAACCGACTGGAATCGACAGGGTCGTTTTCAAGGCCAGATCGATATTCCACTCAATAGCAATGGCCAAGCTCAAGCAGAAGCAGCCGGATCATTTCTCAGCGATGTGGCGATTCAAAAGGCTTTCAGCAGTTCGATGACCAGGCCCAAGCAAACGGCAGAAGCGATCTTGAAAGCCCATCAAGATGTCCATCTGGAGGTTACCGATGGCCTCGTGGAGATCGGCCATGGCCTCTGGGAGGGAAAACTGGAAGAGGAGATCAAGGATGGCTGGGCAACACTGCTCGAAGCCTGGAAGCAAGCTCCTGAAACAGTGCAAATGCCTGAAGGAGAAACCATCCAAGACGTCTGGACCCGCTCAGTGACTTGCTGGGATCAAATCGCCTCAACGCTGGAGCCCCACGAAACAGCCCTCGTGGTGGCCCATGATGCTGTCAACAAGACGATCCTCTGCCACCTGCTTGGGCTGACTCCGGCCGACATCTGGTCAGTCAAACAAGGCAACGGTGGTGTGACGGTGGTCGACATCCCGACAGAACCCGGCCAACCTGCAGTTGTGACCTGTCTAAACCTCACCTCTCACCTTGGTGGTGTGCTTGATCGCACAGCTGCAGGTGCACTCTGAAGTTATGCCCGAAGCACAGCTGCTGGACCCTGTCCGAATCTTGCATGGGGCCGATCAACAGGTGGTTAACGATGCGGCCCTGATCAGTGATGGCCAAATCATTGCCTTTGGCAGCAAGGCGAGAGAACGGGCCCAAGAGCTCAAACTGACGCCCGAATCAGCCCCTGAAAAGCTCCTTGCGCCCTGCTTGGTGGATCCCCATTCAGTACTGGAGGATCCCATCAGCAGCCGCAGTGAAACACTATCAAGCCTGAGGAACGCTGCTGCTGCAAGTGGCTTCGGCCAACTTGCTCTGTTGCCCCGCAGTTCATCTTGGCGTGACCGGCCAGAAAGACTGCAGGGATTTGCGAATAGTCAAAGCGATATCAAGATTCATCTTTGGGGCGGCTTCAGCCGCGGCGGAGAAGGGAAAGAACTTTCGACCCACGGGGATCTACTGCAGCACGGTGCCCTTGGCCTTGCAGATGACGATCTGATCCTGCCTCTAACACTCCTGCAACGTGGACTCCTACTAGGAGAAATGGGAGCAGCACCCGTGCTGCTCGCGCCAAGAGATCAAGGCATTCAAGGCGATGGCATGGTTCGGGAAGGCGTTGAAACGCTTCGAGCCGGCTGGGCGCCAGACCCATTAGCAAGCGAGACCCTTCCCCTTGGCCAAATACTCGAACTGCAGCGTCAACACCCGGACAGAGCCATACGGGTCATGAACGTCTCAACCGCCGTAGGCGTCAACATGTTGACCACTAGCCCCAAGCCACCAATGGCAAGTGTCTGCTGGTGGCATCTTGTTGCTGACCGAACCACTCTTCAACCCACCGAACTCGGCTGGAGAGTCACACCCTCACTAGGGGGACCAGAGGACCGCCAAGCCCTAATCCAAGCCCTAGCCGACGGCATCATCAATGCCGTCGCCGTGCATGCCATCCCCCTCGATGAGGAAGATACGCAACAACCGCCTGACCAGCGACAACCTGGCCTAACTGGCCATCAGCTCGTTTTACCTTCTCTTTGGCAAGAGCTTGTTGTCAAAGCAGGCTGGTCTGTCGAGCAACTATGGCAAGTTCTCAGCTTTGGACCATCCAAATTGCTCAAGCTGCCTGAAGAACGCTTGAGCTGTGGCAGCCGCCGTTGGTTACTCTTCGACCCAAATAAAGAATGGATTCAAGATCGACTCCATAGGAATGCACCCAAAGCAGCCAATCAACCCTGGCAAAGTCGTCAATTGATTGGCCGCGTAGTGGCCTGTGGCCTCAGGAGCCAAGAGAACCCACACGATTAAAGGGCCAGAAACGCCACACGGCCCGACCAATTATTTCCCGTTCCGGCAGGAAAGGCCCCCCTGGCCAATAACGTCCATCTGAGCTGTTGCCTCGGTTATCCCCGAGAACC
>CATBLW010000062.1 GCA_949486985.1 Prochlorococcus marinus str. MIT 9215 | reverse complement strand
GTTATCTACCTCCGGTGATTCTGGGCCTGGTGGTTGTGTCGCTGGTTGCGGCCTTTATGAGCACCGTGAGTACCTCGGTGAACTGGGGTGCCAGCTATCTCACCCATGATCTTTACCAGCGCTTTGTGCACCCCAAGGCCAGCCAGAAGGAATTGATGCTGGTGGGGCAGATCGTCAGCGTTTTGTTGCTCTTCTGCGGGGTTGTTGTGGCCATGCTGGCTCAGAGCATTGGCGACATTTTTCGCCTTGTCATTGTGATCGGAACTGGTTCAGGCGCAGTCCTCATCCTGCGTTGGTTCTGGTGGCGGATCAATGCCGCCGCTGAGCTGGCGGCCATGATTTGCGGCTTCATTGTGGGGCTGAGCACGTCGGGGAAATTAGATCCGCTGCTTGGTCGGCTCGGGGTGTTGCCTCCTCTGAAGATTGCCGATTACGGCGAGCGCCTGATTGTCACCACTGGGATCACCGCCGTGGTGTGGATTGTGGTGATGTTGTCTACACCTCCTGAATCACCGGAGGTGCTGGAACGTTTTGTCCAGCAGGTGCGGCCGCCAGGCCCAGGCTGGAGCCGCTGGCGCAAGCGGTTAGGCGTGGAGATGGTGGATTCCCTGGGAGAACTGATCCGTCGCTTTCTGCTTAGCAGTGGTGTTCTGTTCGGTGCCTTGATTGGCTCTGGGGCTTTCCTTCTGCATCAGTCCCTGACCGGCTGGATGGGGCTGGTGCTGGCTGTGGTGTGCGGTTTTCCCTTGCTGAGAACCTATGGGCTGAGGGCGGGAGCGGGCTGAACAGGCTTCAGAATGACGTCAAAGCCTTCCTAACTTGCAGTTCTTCCGTTCCACCCTTTTGCCGGTGTTGATAGTGGCCCTTTTTGGCTTGGCATTATTTGCAGTCAGCGCTCGCATCTGGTTGCCGGGCGACATGCTTGCACCGGCTTCAATGGGTTGACCCCAGTTGGCTTTAAGCATCTACGATCACATTCATGACCAATGCCTCCGAACAACCAGCTGAAGAGGGGATGGCCAATCTGGCTATCGATCCTGATGTGTTGGCCAAGGAGCTGGCTGCCGAATTAGTTGGCGATCCGCTTGATGAGATCGCCATGGATGATCCTGATGGGGATGCTTTGCAGGCCGAGCGTGAATGTGAAACAGCTTTGACCTGGTTGAATCAGGGATATGAGGAGCGCTTGCAGGGGCTCAGAGTGTTTTGTGAACACAGAGATCCTCGAGCTGTGCCATTGCTGTTGCCCCTATTGGAGCAGGCTTGTCCGGTGCAGAGGATGAGTGCGGTGTATGCCCTTGGTCGCAACCCTTCATCCCCTGCGGTAGAGCCCCTGTTGGATTTACTTCAGACGGATAGCAATGCCTATGTGCGCAAGGCAACGGCTTGGAGTCTTGGTAATTACGCTGAGGCGCCCGTTCTCGATCCACTGATCAATGCCCTGCAGACTGATGTTGCTGCAGTAAGGCTTTGGGCTTCTGGATCCTTGGCTGAAGTGGGTGGAACTTCAGCAACGAAGGCTGACGCTGCGGCCAGTCAATTGCTGATGAGCCTGCAAATTGATAGCGAGCCTGTTGTTCGCAGCAACTGCATCTGGGCACTAGGTCGTCTTTATGAAAGCTTGTTGGGTCCCCGTCAGCAGGATCTGGTGGAGGCTTTTATGACGGCCTTGGTTCACGATGGAGAGGCTTCAGTTCGTGATGAAGCGCGCATTGCACTTGAACAACTTGAGAATCCGAAGGTTGCTCAAAGGCTTCAGCGCCTTATTGATGAAGGATTGCTTGCCTGAGTCATCCGTTGGCTTGTGATGCCTTTTAGGCGTCTTGACGATGTAACAACTTCACGTCAGTCGGCGAAACTTGCTTCTAGCATCCACGTTCGATTCTTTGAAGTGGATGCCTCAACGCACTCTGCGGTTTCGAATTCGACCCGATGGTCGTGTTGAAGAAAGTGTTGATGGAGTTGTTGGTGATGCCTGTCATCAACTGACTGAGCGACTTGAAAATGCGCTTGGTGTTGTGGAGACAAGGGAACCAACGCCTGAGGCTTATCTTCTCCCCCAGAACCAGTCCAGTTCCATTCCTGCAGAACTCCCCTGATGTCTCACTTCAGTACTGTCAAAACCCAACTGCGTAAGCGAGAGCCTCTGGTTCAGGCCTTGCAGGATTTGGGCTATCAGCCGGAAGACGGTGAGCGACCTGTGCGTGGCTATCGCGGTCAGACGGTTACTGCGGAGTTGGCCGTAGCCATGCAAGAAGGTGGCGATCTTGGCTTTCGCTGGAATGCAGCGAATGGTGCTTATGAATTGGTCACAGATCTCGACCTTTGGCGACAAAAGGTGCCTCTTGAGCGTTTCTTAGCCCAGCTCACGCAGCGTTATGCGTTGAATACTGTTTTGGCTGCCACTGCAGAAGAAGGTTTTGAAGTGGCTGAACAACGCAACAGTGTTGACGGTTCGATTGAACTTGTGGTCACCCGCTGGGATGCCTGAAGTTTTGCTAGCAACCATTGAGTGATCCTTCTGCAGCCTTTCTTGCTCCAGCCCAGGCCATTGCGGGGCCTAATGGGTTGGAGCCAATGCTTGGAGGCAAGCTACGAGAAAAGGCTGTTTGGGTTGATGAGTCTGCTTGCATAGGCTGTCGTTACTGCTCCCATGTGGCGACCAATACCTTTGTGATTGAACCTGATTTAGGGCGATCAAGAGCGATTCGTCAGGATGGAGACAGCCTTGAATTGGTCCAGGAAGCAATTGATACATGCCCTGTTAATTGCATTCATTGGGTCAACTTTGAAAAGTTAGATGAGCTGCGTTTGCAGCTCGAGGCCCTTGAAATGTCCACTCTTGGTAAGCAGTCTTCTGTCAGGCCTAGGCGGCATTTTCCGCGGTCGCGTTGATGGCCGATGTCCCTGGGCAGCTCAAGCCTTTACCTTCTAGGCGCTTTGGTCGAACGGAACTTTCCATGCCAGTGCTTTCCATTGGCGGCATGCGTTTTCAGCAGAGCTGGCAGGATCTAGAGGCTGAGGCGATCACCTCCGCAACGCAACAGAACCTCAAGTCCACATTGCAATATGCCGTGGAGTCTGGGTTTCATCATGTTGAAACCGCTCGCCATTACGGCACTTCTGAACGTCAGCTCGGTTGGGCCTTGCCGGAAGTCCCTGATTCAGAGAGGGTTTTGCAGACAAAAGTCCCCCCCTCTGAGGATCCAAAGGCTTTTGAAGCCGAGTTGAAGCTGAGTTTTGAACGGCTGCAATGCGAGCGGCTCGATTTGCTAGCGATCCATGGCCTCAACCTTCCGGAGCATCTCGACCAGACATTGAGACCTGGAGGTTGCCTGGATGTGGTGCGGCGCTGGCAGGGTGAGGGGCGTATCGGTCATGTGGGTTTTTCGACCCATGGCCCTACTGACCTGATCGTGAAGGCCATTGAGACGAATGCTTTTGATTACGTCAATTTGCATTGGTATTACATCTATCAGGACAATGCCCCAGCGCTTGATGCGGCAGGTCGGCACGATCTCGGTGTCTTCATCATCAGCCCGACGGACAAAGGCGGCCATCTCCACAGCCCATCGCCGCAGTGGCTCGAACTTTGTTCACCGCTTCATCCGATTGTCTTCAACGATCTTTTCTGCTTGCAAGATCCGCGAGTCCATACGATCAGCGTTGGTGCCGCCAGGGCGGAAGACCTTGATTTGCATTTGGAGGCCGTAAGCCTTTTGCCACGTGCTGCTGAGCTGCTTCCCCCAGTTGAACAGCGCCTAGAACGTGCGGCTCGATTAGCCCTCGGAGAGGCATGGTTGGCAAGCTGGCAGAAGGGACTACCCCTTTGGCAGGACACGCCAGGCAAGATCAATATCCCGAAGTTGCTTTGGCTCCACAACCTTGTTGAAGCTTGGGGAATGGAGCGCTACGCAAAAGCCCGTTACGGTCTGCTTGGCAATGGTGGACATTGGTTCCCAGGCGCAAATGCTGATGCTCTGGATGATCAGGTGAGCGAGGCGAACCTGCTTAAAGCACTCGACAAGAGCCCGTGGCGTGATGAAATCCCTTCTTTGTTGCGCGGATTGAAGCGGCGGTTGGGTGGCGCCTCTCAGCAGCGTCTATCAGGCGCCTGATCAACCCAGGGGCATTTTGCTTGGTAAACCAACGGCTCGGGGATACTTGGCAGGGCAGGGCCGATTGGGTTTGAGTCGCAGTTGATGGCGTACTCCGCGATTCGCTGGAAGTTCAAGGCGTTCCACCTTGGCGAGCCTGGCCTGGAGAGGGACAAGTGCTTTGGCGAGACCTTTCTGATCTTCTGAGTTCCATTGGCCGCGAAATAAAAGTGCTTCGCCAGCAGGCTTAAGAAGGGGAATAAGGTATTCGGCGACCACAGGAGCATGGGCAACGGCACGTGCCATGGCGAGGTCATACTGACCGCGGCAGGCCTGATCCTGGCCAGTACGTTCGACTCTTTCGGTGCGGACCGTCACTCTGTTGTCGAGCCCCAGTTCGCCGGCTATGGCCGCCACGGCATTGGTCTTCTTGTTGACGGAATCCACCAGTGTGAGTTCGGCGCCTGGTAGTGCAATGGCCACGGCTAGGCCAGGGAAACCACAGCCAGTGCCGATGTCGATGCAACGGCGTGATTGAAGGGCGGTTTGCAGTTCTTCTTGCAAAGGCCAGAGGCTGTCGAACACCTGGGCGATCCAGTAGTCCTCTCCTTCTGTCAAACGTGTGAGATTGAGATGTGCATTCCATTCCACCAGCAGTTTCTGCAAGGCCAGCAATTGCTGTAACTGTTGATCGGATGGCTTCCATTTCAGGTCTTGCCAGAGCCTTTCACTTGGTTGAGAGAAGCAGGGCTGATTCGGCATCGGTAGCCGATAAAGCAGTTCTTTCTAGGATGTAGGCAGGCCGTCGCAAGTTGTTGTGATTGTGTTCGTGTGAATCTTTCAAGCAGCTATTACGACTGTCTCGGGGTTAAGCCGTCGGCTGATGCCGAAACCTTGCATCGCGCTTTTCGACAACGCAGTAAGGCGCTTCATCCAGATACGGCGGCTCTGCCTGAGGAAGAGGCTGCCCAGCAGTTTCAATTGTTGTGTGAGGCCTATGCGTTGCTTGCTGATCCGCATAAACGTCATCTTTATGACGCAACTTTGGCAGCAGTAGCAGCAGCTCGAGAATCAAGCCCCCACGCAGCACCATCGCCAGTTTCTTCCTCTGCTTCTCGAGGTATTGGTGAACGTCGTCCGCTCTCTGGAGGGGAATTGTTCTCTCTCTTGCTTCTTGGCGTGTCCTTGCTGCTGAGCATGTTGCTTGCATTCGGAATTGCTTTTGCTCAGGGGCGTGAGCTGCAAGTTCAGCCAAGTTGGTTGATGACTGAGTATGCCTCTAGCCATGTCTTGCCGGAACGTCGACTAGATATCGCTAATACTCCTGATCCACTACCTTCTGCTCAACAGCCTCCTGCTCAACAGCCTCCCGATTGAGTCTCTTTTTAACTGCTTGGGGAGTAGACAAATCTTCTTTGCCACTTGCTTGTCTTCCTGGAGAGTAGGTTGCAAAACTTGTAGCCAAGAGCAGCAATGGCCATTGTTTTCGCTGGTTTCGGCTGAGACCTTAAGAGTGAGCTGTTTTGCAGTTTGAACTGGATCAGTTGAGAGTGATTCAGGATCAGGTCCGTGATCGCAGTATTTGCGATTCCCCTTATGGCTTGTTGTGCTGTGATGGGGAAACCTCCATGTTGGCTGGCTCATGATTGAGTTTGAACGCCGGAGTTTGCAATCTTTGGGCTGGCGTGATTCTCTGCTTAAAGATCATCCAGGCCTGCCTTGATCGCTGCATAGCACTGCTCAAGTTGGGTATCGCTGATACAGAGAGGTGGCAGTAGGTAGACAACTTGGCCTAGGGGCCTGATAAACACGCCATTGGCGATGGCGCGATCTTTCACGATGCGGCCAGCAGGGTTTAGGTAGCCCTCGCTGCCATCCACCGCCAAGTCGAAAGCTGCAATGGTGCCCATAAGTCGGCTCTTTTCCACCTTTGGATGTTTGGCTATAGCGTCCAGGTGAGGTTGATGTCGACTCTCAAAGTTGCCATAGCTTTCTGGATTGCTCTCCAGTAGGTCCAAGCTTGCGTTGGCGGCAGCGCAACCTAGGGGGTTGGCCGTGAAACTATGGCCATGCCAGAGAGTGAGACATGGATCATTGCCCACGAAGGCTTCAAAGATTTCTTCTCGAGCCATGGTTACGCCCATGGGCAGGAATCCTCCAGTGAGACCTTTTGAGAGTGAGATCAGGTCTGGTTTGATACCAGCGCGTTGAAAGGCGAATGTCGTGCCGCAGCGCCCAAATCCCGTGAGCACCTCATCGGCAATGAGTAGGGCCCCTGCTTGCCGCACTCTTTGCTCGACGCCGCGGAGAAATTCCGCTCGCACCATGGCCATGCCGCCTGCTCCTTGAACAAGGGGCTCAAGGATTACCGCCGCAGTTGGCGTCTCCAAGTAGCGCTCCAGTGCATGGAGGGCGACGCGTTCTTTTTCCTCAACGTCTTCATCGTTCGACCATGTTGCAGGCCATGGCACCCGAGCCACTGGAAACAGCATCGATTCAAAGGGTGCGCTGAAAAGGTTGCGTTCCCCAACGGCCATCGCTCCAAAGGTGTCGCCGTGGTAAGCCCCCTCAAAGGCAATCAGTTGTTGTCTTGGTTGCTCGCGGTTATGCCACCACTGGCAGGCAATCTTGAGGGCAACTTCCACTGCGGTGGATCCGTTGTCTGAGAAGAACAGCCGCTGCAAGCCAGTGTGGAGACTGAGCCGATTGGCCAGTTGTTCCGCTTGGGGATGGCTGAAATCGGCAAAGATGACTTGCTCTAATTGCTTGGCTTGATTGGCAATGGCATGAGCGATGTTGGCATTGGCGTGGCCGTGAAGGGTGACCCACCAACTGCTGATCGCATCAATAAGAGGGGGTGCACCATCGCGTATTAGCAGCGCACCATCGCCGGAGATGACCCGTTGCGGTGGTGTTGCTGAAGCGATTTGGGTGAACGGATGCCAGAGGTGTGGATGCCAGTGGCTGCTGCCACGGGCACCCCGTGGTTCGAAACAATCCATGGCAGTTGAGGTGGTCTTTTCATTTTGATCAAATTCTTGCTGCCCTCAATCGATCCTTGAGCGAGCCAGCCTTCAGACGTTCCTTTGCAGTGGAGTCTTGGCTGGCTCGGGCCAACGTTGCTTCATTGATCAGCTTGTTCTTGATCAATAGCGGCCAGGCTTGGATTCGCTACGTATGGATTTAGCGACAGACTTCGCTCTGCTGCTCTCCTTGGGTGGCGAGAGGCCCGCAATTGAACCAGCGAACCAGGTTGACTTCAATATCGGTGAATGCCACCAGAATTCCTCCGCAGAGAAGGGCAATGGCCACGGTGCTCCATGTTTGACGACGGGTCATTGGGTTTCGCTACGAGGGCTAAGTAGTCGTTTGAAGGTAATGCTGAGTTGTTGCTGATGCCACTGTTCCGCTAGTGCTGTTGCGCTCAGATCTGCCATGGGCTGCAGATGGGCAAGTATGGGAACGTCACCGAATTGCTTGAGGGTCAAAGGGTTGTCGCGGTGGAGTGGACCATTCAGCACGAGACCGAGTACTCGTAATTTTCGACTTCTTAGGGCTTCAAGGCTGAGCAGGGTGTGGTTGAGGGTGCCAAGGCTGCTCCGCGCGACAAGCACCACGGGGAGTTGCCATCGCTGAAGCTGGTCGATTTGCAGCCATTGGCGGTTGAGAGGCACCATTAACCCACCGGCGGTTTCGACTACCAATGGCCCTGATATCTCAGGCAGGGCAAGTTGCTTGGGATCGATGCAGCAGTTTTCCTGCTCCGCTGCCCAATGCGGGGAAACGGCTGCCTGGAAGGCGTAGGCCTCAGGCAGGCAGCGATTGCTGGGCAGGTCGAGGAGGCGAGACAGCCTGCCGCGATCACCACCGCCATCTAAGCCACTTTGTACAGGCTTCCAGTACGTGGCGTTCAATCCTTGAACGAGCAGAGCACTGACGACCGTTTTGCCAACGTCTGTGTCTGTACCGCAAACGACTAGCCGTGGCATGAACGTTGTCATCGTTTAAGCAGCAGCACTTGGATCTTCCAGGTGAGCTGAGCCCTGCCAGTCTCTTGGCAACGTTGCCAGGCCTGCTCAAGTCGACGCCATTGGCCGACGTTCAGGCCGGCTTGAGGGCTGGTGTGGGCACCGAGATCACGCATTGGTTTCAACAGTTCAAGCACCTTTGCGGTCTGTTGTGTGATCTCCAGCAGCTCTTGCTTGCGGATGGATTGAGCCGGAATGGCGTTAAGAAGTGAAGCCTGGGAAGGCATCGCTAGAGCTGTGCAGTGAACATCTGCAGTAGCAGCTGCCTGGTGCCATTGATGAAAACTTCCTTCTACGGGTATGGCTAGTGCCAGCCAGCCTTCGGGTGCTAAAGCCGTTATCCATTCCTGAAGGCGGGTTGGTGGGTCTTTCAGCCAATGCAGGGAGAAGCTCGAAGCCAATAATGCAGGCGCTTGAGGCCATGAAGGCAAGCCTTCGTTGAGATCCCATTGTTGAGAGGCGCAGTCTGGTTTTTGCCGCGCCAACATCCCTTGACTGCCATCAATCCGAAGAACCTTTTGGCCTGGATGACCGTCCTCCAGGGCATCGGCCAGGAGACCGGTTCCGGCGCCTAGATCTACCCAGAAGCCTGCTGGGATGGGTAGATGGGCACATTCCCTTGCGAGATGCAGGGCCACGGTTTGTTGTAATTCCGCCTTGCTGTTGTAGGTGGCTGAAGCTTTCTCAAAGTTATTCAGCACCTGTTCTGAGAAGCCTTTGATCATGGGGACGACTCAATCCAGACCCGGACGCGTTTGATCAGATCCGGCAGAACTAGCGCATGGCCCACATTCTCAAGTTTCCACTGGGTTGGTGTTTGCTTGAGGTGGTGCTGAAGCGCATCGATCAGTTCGGCCCGGGCTGCTGGAACCACGATCGCGTCTTGATCGGCTTCCACGATGAGTACGCGGGCTTGCTCTGGCATTCCGTCTGGTAGTCCTTTGGTGTTGATCAGTAGCTTGAGATCGGCTTGTAATCGTTGGCGTCCATCAACAGAGAGGCTCTGCTGAATCGGGCTGGGGGGTAGATCGCTCGCTGAATGGGGCTGGGCGGCTCGATTCAAAAAGCTATGCAGCATCTCACTTTCCTCCTTGGTGCCGAGTCGTTCTTGCATGCCTTGTAGGCCTGCTCGCAGCGCCCGCCCTTGAGCGCCCTCGGGCAGGAATCGAGCAAAACTGGCTAGCAGCACCACATCTGTTGCTGCTGCAAGCAAGCTGCTGCTCAGGAGATGTGGACCTAGAGAATGGCCAATCACGACCCGTCGTGATTGGGATTGTTCTGTTGCCTCTGGCTGCCATTGGGGGGTGATTGGCGAAGCGCCTCCGTAGCCGCGTTCGCCGCTCTGCCAATGCCAACCATGGTTCTTGAATTGGTAGGCCCACGGTCGCCAGGCGCTGGCATCGCCACTCCAGCCATGCATGGCAATCACCTGTTTCATCGCGGCACCAGGGCATTAACCAGTTGCTCCAATGTCTCATCGGGGAGATTCCTTCTCAGCACAAGGCGCAATCGCGATGTCCCTTCCGGAACAGTTGGGGGACGAATGGCAACACTGAGAAGACCGGCAGCCTCGAGTTGAACCTGTTTGTCTAGGGCCTGTTGGTCATTGCCAATCACAAGAGAAAGGATTGGGCCATGTCCAGGCGGCGTTGGCCAGCCTTCCGCAGTGATTCGTTCCCGCCAGCGTTTGGCTTGTTGTTGTAGTTCTTTTGCCCAATGAGGATGGGTTTCGATCAAGTTGAGGGCTGCTAATGCAGCTGCCGCTAAGGGAGGTGCCAGTGCTGTGGTGTATCGAAAGGCGCCACTGCTCTGTAAAAGCTGTTCACTCATCACAGCATCCCCTGCCAGAAAGGCTCCGCCGCTGCCAAAGGCCTTGCCGAAGGTGCCACTGATCAGGGTCACAGGAGCCTTGAGGCCATGGCAGAGGCCCCGTCCATCGGTACCGATCACGCCCAGAGCATGGGCTTCATCGATGATTAATCGAGCATCATGTTCGTTGCAAAGTGAAGCAAGATCCCGCATCACTGGGCTTGTTCCTTCCATGCTGAAGAGGCTTTCGCTGATCACAAGAGGCTGCTGATCAGGGCTGTTGATGCGACAGCGTTTGAGTCGATTCTCTAGATCATTGAGGTCGAGGTGATTGAAGCGTTGAAGCTTTGCTCCGCTGGCTTTAACTCCAACGAGGAGGGAGTGATGGGTCAAGCGGTCAGCGAGTACAGGCGTTGACCGATCGGCAAGGGCCATCACGGCGGCAATATTGGCTTGAAAGCCACTGGGGAAAAGCAATACCTTGTCGCGACCAAGCCACAGCGCTAAGGCCTGCTCAAGAGCTGCATGGATCGGTCGGCTACCCGTGACCAATCGCGAACCACCGGCACCAACACCATCGATCTGCAAGCAATCTCTTGCTGCCTTGATCAGGGCAGGATGTCTGCACAGGCCTAGATAGTCATTGCTAGCAAGATCAAGGAGCGTTTTCGGATTGCTGTTTCCTTCTTGGCTAGCCGTTAGTTCAGTTGGCCCTGGACCGGCTGACCAGGTGCGCAGTTTGCGTCGACGGGCAGGCGGCAGGCTTTGCATATTTTTCAGTCTGAATCCCTGTAATGCCAGATGTGTTGATCGTGGATGTCTTGCTCTCCCATGGACCGATGGTGTTCGCGCTGAGGTTGCTGAAGTGCTACCAGGAACTTATCAATATTGAGCTATTGGATAGGCAGCTCTGCGGAGATGGCGTTGGAGTTGGCTGGGTGATTGGACTGGGACTGGAAATTGGACTGGGACTGGGACTCGGGGTTTGATGGGCTTCGACGCTGCAACTGCAGTCTTCTCTGACGCTCGAAACCTCTGTGGAGTGCGACAGATCTCTTTAGGATCGCAATGATGAATTCAGCGGCGCCGGTCACGACATCCACCGAAGTCGTCGGGAATGGAATTGATCCAGGAGCGATCTTCCCTTTCCCTTTGGATGATTTTCAGTTGGAGGCACTTGATGCTCTCAACCAGGGGCATTCGGTTGTGGTTAGCGCACCGACTGGATCAGGCAAGACTCTGATTGGCGAATACGCGATCTATCGGGCGATGGCCCATGGCAGGAAGGTGTTTTACACCACGCCACTCAAGGCTCTCTCCAATCAGAAGTTGCGAGATTTTCGAGAGCAGTTTGGTCTTGAAAACGTTGGCTTGTTGACCGGTGATATGAGCGTCAATCGCGAGGCCTCTGTTGTGGTGATGACCACGGAGATCTTCCGCAACATGTTGTATGCGGAAGCTGGCCAGAACGATGACCCGCTAGCCGATGTCGAAGCTGTAGTGCTGGACGAGTGCCATTACATGAACGATTCCCAGCGGGGCACCGTTTGGGAAGAGTCGATCATTCATTGCCCGCAGTCAGTGCAGTTGGTTGCCCTTTCTGCAACGGTGGATAACGCCGGTCAGCTCACCGACTGGATTGAACGTGTGCATGGTCCGACCAGGCTTGTGGTCAGTGATCACAGACCGGTGCCCTTGCAGTTCAGTTTCTGCAGTGCGAAAGGCTTGCATCCACTGCTGAATAAGGAGGGCACAGGGCTGCATCCGAATTGCAAGGTCTGGAGAGCCCCGAAGGGACATAAGCGCAAGGGACGTTCTCCAAAACCGCCTCAACCGGAACCGCCGCCGATCAGTTTTGTGGTTGCTCAGATGGCTGCACGCGAGATGCTGCCAGCTATCTATTTCATTTTTAGCCGGCGCGGTTGCGATAAAGCCGTCAGGGATCTTGGGATTCAATGCCTTGTTTCAGAGCAAGAGCAGCTTCGTATTCATCAACGCTTGAAGCTCTATGCGGCAGCCAATCCCGAAGCGGTGCGCGATGGCGTTCATGCCGATGCATTGCTTAGAGGGATCGCTGCCCATCATGCGGGGGTATTGCCTGCCTGGAAGGAGCTGATCGAGGAGTTGTTTCAGCAGGGTTTGGTGAAGGTTGTTTTTGCGACGGAGACACTGGCGGCCGGCATCAACATGCCGGCTCGTAGCACTGTGATTGCAGCATTGTCGAAACGAACCGAGCGTGGACACCGCTCTTTGATGGCCAGCGAATTTCTGCAGATGGCTGGCCGTGCTGGACGGCGAGGTTTGGATTCTCAGGGTTATGTGGTTGCCGTGCAGAGTCGCTTTGAGGGAGTGCGTGAGGCGGGGCAGCTGGCCACCAGCCCTGCAGATCCTTTGGTGAGCCAGTTCACTCCCAGTTACGGCATGGTGCTCAACTTGTTGCAGCGTTATGACCTTGAAAAAGCCAGGGAGCTGGTTGAAAGGAGTTTTGGGCGTTATCTGGCCAGCCTTGATCTGGTGGATGAGGAGGACATGCTCGAGCAGTTGACTTTGCAGTTGGGACAGTTGCAGGGCGTTGCAGGTGATGTGCCTTGGGAAGACTTTGAGGCCTACGAGAAGCGGCGTGGTCATCTAAGAGAGGAGCGAAGGCTTCTTCGCGTTTTGCAGCAACAGGCGGAAGAAACCCTGGCCAATGAACTCACCATGGCGTTGCAATTCGCCAGTGTTGGGGCTCTTGTCAGTCTTAAATCTCCCCAGCTTCGGGGACGTGTGACCCCGGCGGTGATTGTCGACAAGCTTGATGGACCAGGTCAGTTCCCGCTTTTGCTTTGCCTAACGGATGAAAATGTTTGGTTGTTGCTGCCATGCCAAGCGGTGGTGAGCCTGCATGCGGAGTTGAGCTGCTTGCAGGTTGATGGACTTGCAGATCCTGGGCTTAAGCGCTCTGGCGAATTGCGACATGGTGATCAGCACAGTGGGGGGCTGGCTTTGGCCGTTGCACACATGGCAAAGCGTCATGACATGACGACTCCTCAATACGACCTAGAAGGAGAAGTTTTGGCACAGGCCAAGTTGGTTCAGGGTTTGGAAGATGAATTGGAGTTGCAACCTGCTCACCGTTGGGGTGACCGCAAACAACTCAAAAAACACCGGCGGCGAATGGAGGAATTGGAGATTGAAATTCGCGAGCGTCAGCAGCTTTTTCATCAACGGGCCAACCGTCACTGGGAGACTTTTCTGGCCCTGATTGAAATCTTGCAGCATTTTGGCTGCCTTGATGAACTCGCTCCTACGGAAATGGGACGAACGGTGGCGGCATTGCGCGGCGATAACGAGTTATGGCTTGGGATGGCGCTGATGAGTGGTCACCTCGATGAGCTGCAGCCAGCTGAGTTGGCTGCTGTATTTGAGGCGATCAGTACTGAGGTGAATCGACCAGATCTATGGAGTGGTTTTCCGCTTCCAGCGGCGGCAGAGGAAGCACTGCATGATCTCTCTGGTATTCGCCGTGAGTTGTTGCGGGCTCAGGAGAGCTATCAATTGGCGATTCCCGCCTGGTGGGAGCCAGAATTGATGGGGTTAGTTGATGCCTGGGCGCGAGGGACGGCCTGGAGTGATTTGATTGCTAATACCTCACTCGATGAGGGTGATGTGGTGAGGATTATGCGTCGCACTGTGGATCTCCTCGCTCAAGTCCCTTATTGCGAAGTCATTAGCGAGCAGTTGCGCAGCCACGCTCGACAAGCCTTGAAGGCCATTAATCGCTTTCCAGTTTGTGAGGTGGATGATCTCGTCAAGCAGGCAGCTGCTGAGGAGAGTGCACTGAATCCAGCCACAGAACGAATCGTTTGAGTTGTGGCTGTTGTTGTTTTTGGCTTAGTGAGTGATCACGCATTTGTCTTTTCGAGGCTGCGTATCTCTAATTAACAGACTGAGTCCCGTTGTGATGAGCATGAGAACCACAACCAGTCCATGCGGCATGGGCTCGATGGAGATCGTTGAGGGATTGTTCGTTATTGGTGTTCTGGGAACTTGTTGCTCCGTATTGCTGGGGTCCCATATTCGGATTATCGATGCGGACTTGTCATCGATGCTGGATCGACAATTCGATCAAAATCTTCTCCGCTGATGTAGCCAAGATCGAGTGCTGCTTGACGCAGGCTTAGCCCCTGTTGATGGGCGTGATGAGCAATGGCACTGGATTTGTCGTAGCCAATCTCTGGTGATAAAGCTGTCACCAGCATCAACGATTGCTCGAGATCGTTTTGGATCCTTGGTCGATTCGGTTCAATGCCCTCCACCATGGCCACCCGAAAACTGTTGCAGGCGTCTTTGAGCAGCTCAATGCTATGGAGCAAGTTGAAGCCGATGAGAGGCTTGTAAACGTTCATCTGCAGATGGCCGCCGGCTCCGGCCATGGCCACAGCTGAATCAAGGCCCATCACCTGTGTGCAGACCATGGCCATGGCTTCGCATTGGCTGGGATTGACCTTGCCAGGCATGATCGAACTGCCCGGCTCGTTCGCAGGCAGATGCAGTTCGGCGAGGCCGGCTCTGGGGCCACAGCTGAGCAGGCGAAGGTCGTTAGCGATTTTCAATAGCGCCACGGCTAGTAGTCGTAGTTGGGCCATCGCATTGACCAAACCGTCATGGCTTGCCATTACAGCGAATTTGTTTGTGGCTGTTTTGAAAGGGTGTTTGGTCAGCTGAGCAAGTTCCAGGGCGGCTTCTGTATCAAAACCAGGCGGAGCATTGAGACCTGTCCCAATGGCTGTTCCTCCTAGAGGCAAGGGGTAGAGCTCTTTCAGGCTGGATTCAATACGTTGATAGGCCGCGGCGATTTGATCACGCCAGGCCGAGGCTTCTTGGCCAAGGGTGAGTGGAACGGCGTCTTGTAAGTGTGTCCGACCGATTTTGATGATCCTTTCCCAGGATTTGGTTTTGGCATTAAAGGCTTCAATGAGTTGTTGCAGTTCAGGTAGCAATCCTTCCGTGATTTCCAGGGTTGCTGCGATATGGATGGCGGCAGGGAAGGCGTCGTTGGTGGATTGGGATCGGTTGACGTGATCGTTGGGATGCAAAGGCTGATGGCTGCCGAGCTTTTCGCCGCTCGCCTTTGCTGCCAGGTTGCTGATCACTTCATTGACATTCATGTTCGTATGGGTGCCACTGCCGGTTTGCCAAACCCTTAGTGGGAATTGATCGTCATGCAGGCCCGATGCGATAGCTGAAGCGGCGGCGACAATCAGATCGCGTTTGTTCTGGTCCAGAACTCCTAGACGACAGTTGGCGTTTGCGGCTGCTTGCTTGATCCTCGCCAGAGCATGAACCAGCTCGGCTGGAACACGATCACCGCTGATTGGGAAATTCTTTAGGGATCGCTGAGTCTGTGCCCCCCAAAGCACGGCGGCAGGTACTTCTACCGCTCCCATGCTGTCGTGCTCGATGCGCACCAGGTCAGCCATTACGTCCTTGGCAAGATTCAGTAGGCAAGGTTCAGGAAGAGATCAAACGGAGCGAGCTGTTCATGGGGATTGGGAGGGCCTGAGAACCAACCAGATGATCATGAACAGTCCTGTGAGGCTCATCACCACATAGATCCAATCGGCATAGGGGGTCCAGGGCATGGGGAGACCTTAGATATTCAGGCGTTTCCAGATCACATTGAGATTGGCTTGGTGCAGTTCTGTGCTGAAACATTCGGCGAGCTGGGCACTGCTGAGGCGATTGGATACTTCATCATCCGCCTCAAGATTGGCGCGGAAGTTACCGCCTTCTTGATTCCATGCGGCGTGGGCATGGTTTTGGACGAGCTTGTAAGCATCTTCTCTGTTCATGCCGCTTTCCACCAGTGTCAGTAGCACGCGTTGGCTGAATACAACGCCGCCATAGACATTCATGTTGCGTCGCATGTTCTCTGGGTAGATGCCGAGTCCCTGAACAACTGCGGTCATCTCTCTCAAGATGAAGTGGAGGGTTGCGGAACAATCCGGCAGCATCATTCTTTCTGTGGAGCTATGACTGATGTCGCGTTCGTGCCATAGGGCGACATTCTCAAGGGCTGCCACCACATAGCTACGTAGAACTCTTGCTAGACCACTGATGCGTTCACTGCGAATGGGGTTGCGTTTGTGAGGCATCGCTGAACTGCCTTTTTGGCCTTTGGCAAAGCTTTCCTCGACCTCAAGCACATCGGTGCGCTGCAAATTACGGATCTCTGTTGCGAAGCGATCCAAGGAGGCTCCGACAAGGGCCAATGTCTGCACGTAATCAGCATGGCGATCACGAGAGATCACTTGGGTGCTGGCGGTGTCGGGTGTGAGGCCAAGTCGCTCACAGGTGAGTCGCTCGACTTCAGGATCAGTATTGGCGTAAGTGCCCATGGCACCACTGACCTGGCCTACCGAGATGTCTTTTTCAAGCTGTTGCAGCCGCTCGGCGTTGCGCAGAGTTTCTGCCAGCCAGCCAGCCAGCTTGAATCCGAAGGTAATCGGCTCGCCATGTATGGCATGGGAGCGTCCGATCATCACGGTGTTTTTGTGGGCTTTGGCCAGGTTGCGGATCGCGAGCTCAAGCGCGCTGAGCTCTTGGCGTAAGAGTGCTGTTGAGGCCTTTAATTGCAGTGCCAGCCCCGTATCAAGCACATCGCTGCTGGTCATGCCCACGTGAATAAACCGGCCAGCATCGCCAACGTGTTCATTGACGTTGGTGAGGAAGGCGATCACGTCGTGACGGACTTCGGCCTCGATCTCCAGGATCCTCTCGGGCTCGAAGGAGGCTTGTTGACGGATCTGCTCCATAGCAGCTTGCGGCAAGCGCCCTAGCTGGCAATTGGCCTCACAAGCGGCCACTTCAACATCCAGCCAGCTCTGATATTTGGCCCGGTCAGTCCAGATCTGGGCCATTTCTGGCAATGTATAACGCTCGATCAAGGGATCGCAGGTGGGCGAACAGTCCTTGAATTTAAGTCTTTGGATCAGGCCGACTTGAGACGGCGGTGCTCAACTTCCCAATGGACGTGTTGTCCCCAGGCTTGTTGACGCACCCAGCAGCGCCCACCTTTGCATTGGAGCAATTGGAAGGGAGGCAGATCATTGGGATGATTCTCGAGCGTCACAAAACTGCCAGGTTGCAGCAGTTCCAAGACCTTGGCTGAGTCCGTGCGAGGGACCAGTTGCAGCTTTCTGAATTTGAGATGCCGTTTGTTGTCGGCACACTCTGAAGTGTTGTCGTGAGACACGTCCTTTCGGGCGATTAGCAGAGATCCTCTAAGGGACTTTGGAAAAAAGGCCTGGATTAAAGGTTTCATGCGGTTTTGATGTCTGCTTTTATGTAGAAATGTCCCGTAAACAGCGTCTTGATCTGCACTTGCTGACGCAAGGCTTGGCCGGATCACGCCAGCAAGCTCAAGCGTTGATTCGCGCTGGCAAGGTGCGTGATCACCGTGGTCAGCTGCTTGATAAGCCCGGGCAGATGGTCTTGGAAGATCTTGAATTGAAGGTGGTGCAGCCCCCGAGGTTTGTTTCACGTGGGGGTGAAAAGTTGCTTGGAGCCTTGCAGGCTTTCCCTATCAAGCTTGAGGGGCGCGTTTGCTTGGATGGAGGAATCTCCACTGGTGGCTTCACAGACTGCCTGTTGCAACACGGTGTGGCCAGGGTTTATGGCGTGGATGTGGGCTATGGCCAGACGGCATGGAGTCTGAGGATTGACCCTCGAGTTGTGTTGCGGGAGCGGGTCAATTTGCGCAACTTGAGCCCTGATCAAATGTATGGACCTGATGATCCATGGCCGAGCCTTGCTGTGGCTGATTTGTCGTTTATCTCCTTGAGGCTTGTGCTTCCTGCCATCCAAGCTCTGCTCAAACCTGAAAACTCTGAGTTGCTGCTTTTGGTCAAGCCTCAATTTGAGGTGGGGCGTGAACGGGTGGGGAAAGGTGGCGTTGTAAGAGACGCCACGGCCCACGTGGATGCCCTGAGAGGAGTGATTGATGCGGCTGGAGTCCTCGGTTGGCAACCCAGGGGACTCGTGGCATCACCGATCACTGGCCCTGCAGGGAACCATGAATATCTGCTCTGGTTGGGTATGGATAGAGCCGGCGCGATGCTTGATCTTGAATCTCTTGTGGCTGAGACAATCTCCTAGAGAAGTTGCCTCTAGAAGTGACTCTCTGTATTGAGAGGTCTCCTAGAGGGCTGTGCTGTCGCGATCGCCAGTACGAATACGAACCACGGATTCGATCGAAGAGATGAAAATCTTGCCATCGCCAATTTCGCCGGTTTTGGCTGCTTCTGCGATGGCTTGGACGACAGATTCGACCTTGTCGTCATCAACGACAACCTCAACTTTGAGTTTCTGGAGGAATTCAACGGTGAATTCTGAGCCGCGATAACGCTCTACTTGTCCCTTCTGACGGCCAAAGCCACGCACTTCGCTCACAGTCATGCCAATGATGCCGGCATTAACTAAAGCAAGTTTGACGTCCTCAAGCTTGAAGGGACGGACAATCGCCTCGACTTTCTTCATGACGTTTGAATATCAGGTGGTGGAAGATGAACAATTTTTTCAGAGACGACCCATAAGGGATAGAGCCGACAAGCGACTCATTCTTATTCCGGCCTTCTCAGCATCACGAGCCAGGGCCATAGCATCAGTATTTGGAAGGATGACCTCACTTGCGGCCAAGGCCTCCCAGTGGGCATCTTCAAAATGAGTTTGAAGCCAGAGCATGCCGTGGATGCTGGCAGGGCGAACTTGGGTGGTTTCTTCTGTACCGATCAGCCAAATGTCCATTTGGAAGGCCCGTAGATGCACCTATTAGCGCTTGATTAACGGGCCTGGGCTGTGGCTGTTGTTACCGATTCAAGCCTTGGCTTGTTCTGAAGCGGCGTTTTGGCGCTGTTGATAGACGCTGCCGCGGTAGCTGAGCTCTACTTTCTTATCTGAAGCAGAGGCTTCATGCTTGAGGGGCGCCTCATAGCGATGACCGCGATAGACATGCTCGACGTTGTTGGCGTTGAGCTGCTCGTGACTTGTGGTCTTGTAGGCCACGCCGCGATAGGTGCGTTGTTTTGTTGTCATTAAATTTGGCCTCGAAGGGATGGGTTGCGCCGCCTGCATAGAGGAGGTGCCGCTTCGCGGAAAGGAGCGTTGCTTCGCCTTGCGGGGGGCTACTTCCGGCTGATGAACCAACGATGAAAGAAGGTTCAGCTCAACGTTTTGTCCTTCAATGACTTTCTACCTTGTTTCTGCTGTTCATAGTGAACACTTTTGCAATTTGCTTGTTAAGAGTTGCTGAAAGTCGTATCGCTATGAGCACTTTTGGGCTGATTTCAGTTGGCAGAGCCAATCTTTGAAGCCCCGTTCGAAATCACGCTGCAAGCTGGATGCTTGAAGTCAATCGACGAAGACCATTTTCAACTAAGTCTGCGGGGCCATTCGTTGGCGATGGATGGTCAAGATATGGGCCGACATTTATGGTCTTTTCAGGCATCGTTCGGATCACGTGAGCAGCACTGAGGAGCAGACCAATCAACCCCTGTATGGGGAGCGTTTGATTGCTGATGCTGAGCTCATTTGTTTCAACAATCCAAGGCCAGGTCGGCCTTATGAAATTTCGATCGAGTTGCCTGAGTTCACTTGTCAATGTCCGTTTTCTGGATATCCCGATTTCGCAGTGCTACGACTGCTTTATCAGCCTGGCCCAAGGGTTTTGGAACTCAAGGCAATCAAGCTGTATGTCAATAGCTACCGCAGCCGCAGTATCTCCCACGAGGAAGTGGCCAACAGGATTCTTGATGATCTTGTTGAGGCCTG
>CATBLW010000061.1 GCA_949486985.1 Prochlorococcus marinus str. MIT 9215 | reverse complement strand
GGTGTTCCTTGGCAGTCTTCGAGAACGTAGCCACCGAAGGCCACCTTCTCGATCGATGAATTGGCTTGGTTGGCCATGCCCTGGCGGCTCAGGCAGAGAGAGCTAGGACGCTTGCGATTTTCAATGGCGACTTTGTAGGCACCGCTTGTTTCATTGCCGTCGCCGGGTCGGAACACCAGCATGTTGGGAATGGCGCGCAGTGATGGGATCGTCTCCACGGGCTGGTGGGTGGGGCCATCTTCGCCAACGCCAATCGAATCGTGGGTGAGCACATAGATCACACCCAACTCACTCAAGGCGGACAGGCGCATTGAACCGCGCATGTAGTCAGCAAAGACCAGGAAGGTGCCGCCGTAAGGGATGAGTCCGCTGTTGTGATAAGCAATGCCATTCAGGATCGCCGCCATGGCGTGCTCGCGCACACCGAAATGCAGATAACGCTTTTCGGGTGTTTCCGGTTGAAATGAGCCTGTCTCCCCTTTGATATCGGTGTAGTTGGAGTGGGTGAGGTCGGCAGAACCGCCGATCAGTTCAGGCAGATTCGGGCCCAGTGCGCCGAGGCAGATCTGGGAGTGCTTGCGGGTTGCGAGGCCGCTGTCTTCAGGTGTATAGCTCGGGAGATCTTTGTCCCATCCTGTGGGCAGTTCCCCGCGCAACATCCGCTCAAACTCTGCTGCTTCACTGGGGTACTTGCTTCTATAGCTGTCCAGCGCTGCATTCCAGTCAGACTCAAGGCTGGATCCACGTTCGATGGCTTGGCGGTATTGGTCATAGGCCTCTTGAGGAATCTCAAAAGCGCCATGGCTCCAGCCCAATTGTTGACGGGTGAGAGCCGTTTCTTCCTCTCCGAGGGGTGCCCCATGCACGCCTGCTGTGTCGCTTTTGTTGGGAGATCCGTAGCCAATGGTGGTGGTCACCTTGATGATCGATGGCTTGTCGGTGACGGCCTTGGCCGCCTCGATCGCTTTGGCAATGGCATTCACATCGGTGTCACCATCAGCAACGTGTTGCACATGCCAGCCATAGGCTTCGTAGCGCTTCAGCACGTCCTCAGTGAAGGAGACGTCTGTGCGGCCGTCGATCGTGATGTGATTGTCGTCGTAGAGGGCAATCAGCTTTCCGAGCTTGAGATGGCCGGCCAGGGAGCAGGCTTCGGACGAAATACCTTCCTGATTACAGCCATCACCCATCACCACATAGGTGTAGTGATCAACGATGTTGGCGTCAGCTTTATTGAACTTGGCGGCGAGGTGAGCTTCAGCAATAGCCAGACCTACAGCATTCGAGATGCCGGCACCGAGTGGGCCTGTTGTGACTTCAATGCCAGGCGTTTCAAAGGTTTCCGGGTGGCCAGGTGCTCGTGATCCCCATTGCCTGAAGGATTTGATGTCGTCGATGGTGACCGAGTCGTAGCCGGTGAGATGCAGTAGGGCGTAGAGCAACATGCAACCGTGGCCAGCTGAGAGCACAAAGCGGTCACGGTTGAACCACTTAGGGTTCTTGGGGTTGTGGCGCAGAAACTTGTCCCAAAGGGTGTAACCCATTGGGGCACAGCCCATGGGAAGACCGGGGTGGCCGCTGTTGGACTTATTGATCGCATCGACAGCCAGCATGCGGATGCTGTTGATGCAAAGCGTGTCGAGGGAGGCAGTCGCAGCGACCATGGTGTTGGGTTTAGATAGCAGTGAGTTTGAAGGATGGCGGCGGTAGAGCCGCTCAATCCATGTTGCGGAAGGCAAGGCAGACGTTGTGGCCGCCGAAACCGAAGGAATTGGAGAGCGCCACGCTTATGGATTGCTCTCGGGCCGTGTTGGGGACATAGTCCAGGTCACAGGCAGGATCTGGATTGGTGTAATTGATCGTTGGCGGAACCATGCCGTGCTTAAGAGCAAGCACGCAAGCCACAGCTTCAATGCCCCCAGATCCACCAAGGAGATGACCCGTCATCGATTTGGTTGAGCTCACAGGGATGTTGTGAGCTCTAGCCCCGAGGGCACTTTTGATGGCGGCTGTCTCATTGCTGTCGTTGGCTGGGGTGCTGGTGCCATGGGCATTGATGTAGTCAACGCTGTTGGCATCCAACCTTCCATCCGCCAGTGCCTGGCGGATGGCTTCAGCACCACCGACCCCACCTGGAGTTGGTGAGGTGATGTGGTGTGCATCACAGGTCATGCCGTAGCCAACGATTTCGGCATGGATCGTGGCACCTCGACTGTTGGCGTGCTCAAGAGTCTCAAGCACGAGAACACCCGATCCTTCGCCGATGACGAAGCCGTCGCGTTCGGCATCAAAGGGGCGGCTCGCAGTGGTGGGATCGTCATTACGGAACGACAAGGCCTTGGCGCTAGCGAAACCAGCCACTCCCAGTGGCGTGATGCCAGCTTCGGCACCGCCACAAACCATCACATCTGCTTTGCCGAGTTGAAGCAATCGAAAGGCGTCGCCGATGGCATTCGATCCGGCTGCGCAGGCTGTTGCCACGGCTGAGCTCGGCCCTTTGGCACCCAAGGCAATCGCCGTGAGGCCAGTGGCCATGTTCGGGATCATCATCGGCACCGTGAAAGGGCTGACTCGCCCTGGGCCTTTGTCGTTTAAGACATGGGCTTGGGTTTCCATGGTGAGCAAGCCGCCCACACCAGAACCAATGATCACGCCGACGCGCGAGGCATTGCTTTCATCGATGCTCAGTTCGGCATCAGCGATGGCCTGTTTGGCGGCAACGACTCCGAATTTGCAGAATCGATCCCACCTTTTGGATTCCTTCGGTTCAAGGAATCCTGTTGGATCGAAGTCTTTGACTTCGGCTCCAAAACGACAGGCATGCTTGGAAGCATCAAACAGGCTGATGGTCGCCACGCCATTACGGCCGGATTTAAGCCCGTCAAAGTAGTCATCGAGATTGTTGCCAATCGGTGTGACTGCGCCGAGACCGGTGACCACAACCCGATGGAGTCCCTCCACCATGTTGATCCTCAGGCTTGTTTGTCTTCGATGTACTTGACGGCGTCACCGACGGTGGCGATGCCTTCCGCCGCTTCGTCAGGGATTTCAATGTCGAAGGCCTCTTCAAGGGCCATCACCAGTTCCACAGTGTCGAGGGAATCGGCACCAAGGTCGTTCTGAAAATTGGATTCCGGCTTCACTTCGCCGGCGTCAACGCTGAGTTGCTCTGCAACGATCGAACGGACTTTCTCGAGGATCGCTTCCTGGGACATAGCCGTGAAGACGGGACGAGTCATCCTACGAGTTGATGGTGTGGAGTTAACAACAGTGACGGCAGCGGCGAGTTCTTGTTTCAGAAGGGGCATTGCCGGTTACGTTGTTTCCAAGCCTTTTGTTCCGGACCAGGCTCATGTCTCACGCTGTCAAGATCTACGACACCTGCATTGGATGCACTCAGTGCGTTCGTGCTTGCCCTCTCGATGTTCTCGAGATGGTGCCCTGGGATGGCTGCAAAGCCAGTCAGATCGCTTCATCTCCACGCACAGAAGATTGTGTTGGTTGCAAGCGATGTGAAACCGCATGCCCTACTGACTTCCTCAGCATTCGTGTCTATTTGGGTGATGAAACCACCCGAAGCATGGGACTGGCATATTGATTTGAAGTTCTCGCATCATTAGTTTTCGTCTCATTTGGGCAACGACCCCATAAGCTCAGCCCGGCAGGTGCCGGGCTTTTTTTATGTGCGGAATCGTTGCAGTCATCGGTTCAAGGGAAGCCGCGCCATTGCTCCTGGGTGGTCTAAGGCAGCTTGAATACCGTGGTTATGACTCGGCTGGTCTTGCCACCGTTCAAGCCGTGGGCGATGGCGGGGCTGTTGATGGAGCGGCTGTTGATGGAGGGGCGTTTGATGGAGCCCTTGGACGGTTGAGCTGCCTGAGGGCCAGCGGAAAACTGGTGAATCTCACCACGTTGTTTGAACAGCAGGGCTCGCCAGGTCATTGCGGTATTGGTCATACCCGCTGGGCGACCCACGGCAAGCCTGAGGAACGCAATGCCCATCCACATCGGGATGCTTCTGGTGCGATTGCAGTGGTGCAGAACGGCATTATCGAAAACCATCGCGCTCTGCGCGAGGCCTTAGAGGCCGAAGGCATCACGATGACGTCTGAGACCGATACGGAGGTGATTCCTCATCTCGTTGCTCGTGAAATCAAAGCCTTGCAGTCACATGGCAAGAGTGCTTCGGGCTCGTTGTTGCTGGAGGCAGTACAAGCGGTTTTGCCTCAGTTGAAAGGGGCTTATGCCTTGGCAGTCGTCTGGGCAGAGACTCCTGACGCTCTTGTGGTGGCGCGTAAGCAAGCGCCTTTGTTGATCGGGCTAGGGGAAGGTGAGTTTCTCTGTGCCAGTGATACGCCCGCTCTGGCGGGTTTTACCCGCACCATTTTGCCAATGCAGGATGGGGAAGTGGCCTTGCTCACCCCGCTTGGGATCGAGCTTTACGACCAGCAAGGTGCACGGCAGCAGCGCAGCCCTTCATTGCTGAGTGGCACGGATCATTTAGCGGACAAGCGCCATTTTCGGCATTTCATGCTCAAGGAAATCCATGAGCAGCCCGAGACGGCGGAGTTGTGGGTGGCCCGCCATTTGCCGGTGGGTCTGCCTGTCGAATCACCAGTGGCTTTGCCTTTTGATGATGCTTTCTATGCAGACATTGAGCAGATTCAGATCCTTGCCTGTGGCACCAGTCGCCATGCGGCGCTCGTGGGTGCTTATTTGTTGGAGCAATTTGCAGGAATTCCCGCAACTGTTTTCTATGCGAGTGAATTTCGCTATGCACCACCACCCTTGGCACCCCATACGCTCACGGTTGGGGTGACCCAGTCAGGAGAGACGGCCGACACCCTTGCCGCTCTCAAAATGGAAGCCGAACGGCGGCAGGCACATGGGGATCCATCCTTTGCTCCACGGGAGTTGGGGATCACCAATCGTTCAGAAAGTTCGTTGGCGCGTCAACTCACGCACATCCTTGATATTGGAGCGGGCATTGAGGTGGGAGTGGCAGCCACCAAGACATTCATGGGACAGTTATTGGCTTTTTATGCGTTGGCTTTGGCCTTTGCTGCCCGAAGCGGAAGGCGTTCAGCAGCGGAGATCAAGACGCTCAAAGAAGAATTGCGAGGCGTACCGAAGCTGTTGCGCTCTCTCGTTGACCTCCATGATCAGCGCGCCGAAGATCTTGCTCACCGCTTTGCTGACACTCAGGATGTGATTTTCCTTGGCCGAGGCATCAACTATCCAATAGCGCTTGAGGGTGCTCTGAAGTTGAAAGAGATCAGTTATATCCATGCTGAGGGCTATCCCGCTGGAGAGATGAAGCATGGGCCCATCGCCCTGCTTGATCCGCATGTACCGGTGATCTCGATTGCGATGCCTGGTGTCGTTTTTGAGAAGGTGCTCAGCAATGCTCAGGAGGCCAAGGCTCGCGATGCCCAATTGATTGGAGTGGCTCCGGAAGGACCAGATACGGCCATTTTTGATGCGTTGATGCCGGTGCCTGAAGTGAGTGAGTGGATTAGTCCTCTTCTCACGGTTGTTCCTATGCAGTTGCTCAGCTATCACATCGCAGCGCATCGAGGGCTTGATGTCGATCAGCCACGCAATCTTGCCAAAAGTGTCACCGTTGAATAATCCAATGCCTGCGTCAGATGGACGGGGCAAATGTTTTCTGGGCGTTCAGTTGGTGAAAACTTTGTCGATGCGTCCATAGCGGTCTTCAAAGCGAACGATGTCGTCTTCGCCGAGGTAGGAACCACTTTGAACTTCAATCAATTCCATCGGCATGCGTCCGGGATTGGTTAGCCGGTGTTTGGAGCCCAGAGGGATATAAATGCTTTGGTTCTCACCCAGCAGTTGCTCGTCTCCGTCACGCTCAACCAAAGCGGTGCCTTTGACCACCACCCAATGCTCGGCACGGTGATGGTGCATCTGTAGGGAAAGGCTTGCGCCTGGATTGACCTGGATCCGTTTTACCTGCCAGCGCCTGCCTGCCACAACGGTGGTGTACTGCCCCCAGGGTCGGTAGATCTTGCGGTGGGCTTTGCCTTCGGAGCTGCCGGAGGCTTCGAGTTGGTTGACAATCTTTTTGACGTTCTGAGCCTGGCTGCGATCGGCAATCAGCACGGCGTCGTCGGTTTCAACCACCACAAGGTTCTCGACCCCTAGCCCCACCACGAGGCGATGCTCACTGCGCAGATAGCAATTGCGTGCCGCCTCGGCAATCACGCGACCTCGCAACACGTTGCCGTTGTCGTCTCGCTCTCCGGTATCCCAAAGGGCACTCCAGCTGCCGACGTCATTCCAGCCAGCATCAAGCGGTAAAACACTGCCGAACTTGGTTTTTTCCATGACGGCAACATCAATCGCCACATTGGGACATTTGGCGAAGGCCTCACGCTCCAATCGAATGAAGTTGAGATCGGGAAGATCTTGATCGATGGCAGCACGGCAACAGCTCACCACCTCTGGGCAGAGTCGCTCCAGCTCGCTGAGCATGGCGCTGGCCTTGAACAGAAACATGCCGCTATTCCAGGTAAAGCGACCCGTTGCAAGGAATTCCTCGGCTGCGGCGCGATCTGGTTTTTCGACAAAACGTTTGATTGGAACGGCTTTGGGTTCATGACTATCGAGTGCCTCTTCGGCTTCGATGTATCCATAGCCGGTTTCAGGAGACGTCGGCACGATGCCGAAGGCCACCAATCGGCCTGCTTCTGCATGGGGCCGACCGGCTTCGATAACACGACGGAATTGATTGGCATTGCCAATCAAGTGATCTGCTGCCAGTACGAGGAGGAGCGGATCTTCACCCCGTTCAGTTGCTTGCAGTGCGGCCACTGTGACGGCTGGAGCGGTGTTGCGCCCAATCGGTTCCAACAGGATCGCGTTGGGTTCCACATTGATCTGCCGCATCTGTTCGGCGACGATGAAGCGATGATCTTCATTGCAGATCAACACGGGGGCATCGAGTCCTTTGATGCCTTTCAGACGCTGTTGTGTTTGTTGTAAGAGTGTTTCGTCTCCGCTGCCGCCCAGGGCCCAGTATTGCTTTGGATAGCTTGCCCTTGAAAGTGGCCAGAGGCGGGTGCCTGTGCCGCCACAGAGGATCACAGGGATAAGCTGGGTGGTCACCAGATC
>CATBLW010000060.1 GCA_949486985.1 Prochlorococcus marinus str. MIT 9215 | reverse complement strand
GCCTGTATTGCCGGGATGAGCAAAAAAAACGCCTCTATTAACAATGAATACAAGCAAGAACAAAACTTCGCCTCACTAGCTACTAGACCATTTACCAAAAACGAGCTTCTGCTAAAAACTATTTATCGCTAGTGCTAGCCAACTGGAGATTTGAGAGAATATCTTTCAATCCTAACGGGCAATAAAATACTCAACAATCAAAGTGATCACAACGCCTTTGAAGAAAACAAACCAAAGCAAACCATAGTCACTTAGCCCCAGTCTCTTTTGGTACCAGGCAATAAACGCCTTGTGCTTTTCGATCAGATTCATCGCTGTGTTGCTACTGCCCTTAATCATGGCTGACATCCTGCCTGCGTTTGAGTCTTTTGTAGTCCTCATGCAGTGCACCTAATTGCCATGCATCTCGCCAACCCCTGGATCCTTCCATAAGGAGTTTGGCAACAGCAGGTTTGTGCGGCTTCATATCCAAATACTCTTGTCTCCAAGAGGCATCTTGCCAATCAGTACTCATCGAGCCAATGCCTCCTTGGCCTACGGAACAATCATATTCAGGCACTGCGTAGTTGTTCAGATCAGCCGAAAGCCTATGGAAAACAACATTTGCCTCTCTTAAGGAAAGCGCTCGCGATCGCTATTGATCACTTCTTAGGGTCACGTCCTAGACAAGTTGTTAATGACATCCGCTGTTGTCGATATCCCAGATCAAACCGGTCGAGTCGCGCTAGTCACTGGGGCGAATAGTGGCTTAGGCCTTGAGACAACCAAGGCACTACTCAAGAGTGGTGCCACTGTGGTTATGGGCTGCCGTTCTTTGCAAAGAGGAGAGTCTGCTCGCCAAAGCCTGCTTGAAAGAAACTATCCACCAAGCGTTGATCTGATCGCACTCGATCTCGCCGATCTTGAAAGCATCAATCAAGCGGCGAAAACGTTAAAAAGTCAATATGGCCGCATCGATTTACTGATTAACAATGCTGGCGTCATGGCGACGCCGCACACCCTTAGCAAGCAGGGCCTCGAGCTTCAGTTTGCCGTCAATCATCTGGGCCATATGGCCCTGTCTTTAGCGCTTCTGCCATTGCTGAGTTCGCAACCAGGGGCACGGGTTGTCACGGTTACTTCTGGTGTTCAGTACATGGGGCGAATCGCTTGGGACGACTTGCAAGGCGAACAACGTTATGACCGCTGGGCGGCCTATGCCCAAAGCAAACTTGCCAATGTGATGTTTGCTTTGGAGCTCGACAAGCGAGCACGAGCAGCCCGCATTGATGTGGCCTCCTTGCTGGCGCATCCAGGCCTGGCGCGGACAAACTTGCAACCTGCATCTGTGGCCGCCAATCAATCCTGGCAGGAAGCTTTTGCTTACCGACTGATGGATCCAATGTTTCAGAGTGCCGCGATGGGCTCACTTCCCCAATTGCATGCTGCCACTTCACCAACAGCTCATGGCGGCGAGCAATATGGCCCTCGTTTCAATTTCAGGGGTTATCCAAAACGATGCCGTATTGCCGCCTCAGCCCTTAAGGATGCGGAAAGGCAAAGGCTTTGGTCTGTCAGTGAACAGCTTCTGCGTGATCGTGGAGCGGCATTGACAGCTATTATTGATGATTGATTGATGAGCAAAGCTTTGGCTCTACCACCGACAGGAGCTGTAATTGGAATTCTGCTCATCTCGATTGGTCTTTTTGTGAGAGTTCAAGTTCAATTTGATATTTCTGATAAATAGTTTGACGTTTCAGGCAGACACTTCGCTTGGACAATTTGGCTATCGCCTGAGCAAAACATCTAGAGAAAGCAACAACTTGTTGAGCAAAGAATTTTACTCAAAAAACAATTGAACCGAAAATATTGCTCGCCAAATACTGCTTTTGATCTTTGTTTTTTTATGCCCTTATTTTGATTGATATCGAGTAAGTGCCATGCATCTAACTGGGCAGTTTGATCAATTCTGAGCTGAGCTCCCATAACTTTGCGGCCAGCTCATCATCGCTGGCTTCTGGGCTGACATCTGCGCAATCAAAACGATGCTGGCCAGGCCCTTGGAGCCGATTGCTCAGGTAACGAAAACCAGCAGC
Organism: Prochlorococcus marinus str. MIT 9215; assembly: GCA_949486985.1. GTDB lineage: Bacteria > Cyanobacteriota > Cyanobacteriia > PCC-6307 > Cyanobiaceae > MIT-9215. Next base: position 1,753 of record CATBLW010000060.1, on the reverse strand, counting down.
AGCTTCTGAATCACTGGCAAGGCCTGCCAACAGTTCGCCTGCGCGCTCAGGGGATTCGGTGATGCGAAGCAGATCGCGGCCAACCAAGGCAAACAGGCGTTGCCCCCATTGGTTGTAAGTACGGCTATAGCGGAAGAAGCCTTGATCGCCACGGGGGATCACAAGCCCTGGAGCCCAGGCCACTACAGGGATGGGCTTGCCATTCAAGCGAAGCCGTTTCTCCAGTTCACGGGCGAACAGCACGTTGCAAAGTTTGCTGTCTTTGTAGGCCTTATCGGCATTGAAAGGCGAACAACCATCAACCATCTCAAAACCGGCTCCTGTTTGTAGGCCAGCCAATGCCCCCAAACCAGCCGCTTTGCCTATGCGCCCTCCGGGAGAGTTGGCATCATGCACTTCCGATGCGGTGATCACCACGCGAGGGTTATCGCCAATCTCAAGCAGTGGCATTAACTGCTGGGTCAAGGCCTGATGGCCCAGATGATTGACGGCGATCGTGAGTTCAAAGTCCTGGGCAGAGCGCTTGGATTCAGCAGCTCCGGTGTATTGCAATCCGGCATTAAGCACCAAAACATCGAGTGGTTCTCCTTTGGCCAGCAGCATGTCTGCACAGCTCTTAACGCTGTGGAGATCGGCCAGATCAAGAACGGGAGCCTCAATGGCTTTGGCAAAATCATTGCCTTGATCAATCTCTTGTTCAAGCCTTTTCAAGGTGGATGCTGCCGTGATTGCATCACGGCAAGGCAGGCTGAGCCGATGACCATGGCGGCCAAGCTGAACAGCCGCTTGATAGCCGATGCCAGAGCTGGCGCCCGTCATCAAGATGCGACGCGATGGCGTTGAAGTCGGCGAAATCAAAGGCATAAGGGCAGCCTATTCAGGCCATGCAATCACTGAAGAGATGCTGCAAGATGAGTGAACACCCCGGCGCCTTAACCCGCCAGTTTCTGCCTGATCTGCTCCTGTCCATTCCGAGAATGTCTGGCCATGACCCGCGAACTTGATCCCTTCCGTATCCCCCAGGCTGGTCTGGAGGTTGCTGCCATGGCAGGCCTATTTTCGATCGACGCCAACCTCAATGGTGGCGCCTTCAATGGTGGTGAGTTCGTGGCTGAATCCACCCTTGGTGGGGTGGCCATTTATGCCGTTTACCAAGCTCTGTTGACTGGACTGAGGACAGAAGCCCTGCTCCAAAGAGGTGCCATCAGCCGAGCCGTGCAACTTCAGATGATCAGCGCCACCGTTTGGGAATCGGTGAAGCAGGGTGCAGCGGTCAGCCTTGTGCTGGGAGTGATCCTGCTGGTTTGTCCTTGGCTCAGCCTGCCGCTTTCCCTCCTCGGCTTGGTGGGCATGGGCAAGGCCTCCCTCGATCTTTTCAATGCGTTTTGGGATGGTCTTGATGAATCCCAGCATGCTGAATTGTTAGCGGCATCCCTGGAAGCGGGCGTGAATCTACGTCGCTTTCTCAATGGTGATCAAGCAGCTCACTGGGCATCAGCCCAATAGAGATAAGCCCAATAGGGAACAGGCCAATAAGGAAAATCCAATAGGGAACAGCCAAGCACTCAGGTTGTCTGAGCTATGGCAAAGGTTGGCCATAACCACCCCCGCCAGGCGTTTGGATCCGCAATGCGTCTCCAGCGGCCACGTCGACTTGCGTGCAACCGTTGAGAGATTCAAGTTGCCCATCGGCATGCACAAGCTGGTTCGCGCCTAAGGCCCCAGGTTGTCCACCTCGCAAACCAAAAGGTGC
>CATBLW010000059.1 GCA_949486985.1 Prochlorococcus marinus str. MIT 9215 | reverse complement strand
TTCAGGAATCTAAGATTATTCCGGAGTTAGCAAAAGCATTGAATATTGCAGAACCACGACCTGAAACACCTCTTTACGCTCAAATTAGCGACGTTCTCCAACGTCAGCTTAGTGAAGTGTTGACTGGTCAACAAGATGTCAAAAGCTCGATGGATCGAGCACAAACGGATACCCAGCAGATTCTTCTGGCAACAGGAGTTGGACAGTGATCCAGTTACTTCTTTTGCCAGCAATACTATTAGTCGGCCTTGTTTTTGGGGTTCCACTTATCCGCTATGCATGGTTGAGCCTCCATGCTGATTCTGTTGTAACAGGTTTGGTTGCCATACCTAATAATGGAGCCAATTGGCTACGCCTGATTAATGATCAACGTTTCTGGCAGGATGCTATACAAACATCACGATTTGCCGTTGTATCTGTTGGTTTAGAACTACTTATCGCTCTAGCAATAGCCCTCTTATTAGACCAACGTTGGCGCGGAAGAGGAGTAGTGAGAGCAGCAACATTACTGCCCTGGGCTTTGCCCACAACGGTTATGGCACTTGGTTGGCGCTGGATCTTCAACACTCCTTACGGCCCAATTGAACAACTAGCCAAACTATTTGGTTTGCATACACTAAATATACTTTCAAATCCAGATATCACCTGGCTTGCGACAGTTGTTGGAGATGTATGGAAGACCACGCCTTTCATTGCTCTGATCTTGTTGGCCGGCCTGCAAACGATTCCGGAAGATCTCTATGAAGCGTTCAGACTCGAGGGAGGCAAGCCACGAGCGGCCTTATTCCGGATCACATTGCCACTTCTACAACCCTATGTTCTGCTTGGCCTTTTATTTCGACTCGCACAGGCCTTTGGAGTGTTCGATCTTATTCAAGTCATGACAGGAGGCGGACCTGCAAGCAGTACAGAAAGCCTTGCTCTCTATTCCTATATCAATGCGATGAGATTTCTCGACTTCGGCTATAGCGCAACGATAATGATTGGAAGCTTCATTTTGCTTCTATTGGCTTGCATACTGGTTTGGGCAATCATCCAACAGTCCAGAATTTTAAAAGGGGCACTGAAATGATCAGAACCCGAAACATCTGGATTATTGCCCTGTTGATTTGGTCTTTATCACCTTTGTTTTGGCAGGTCTACACTTCATTCTGCAGCCCTGAATCATTGATTCAGCCCTTAAGCAATAGTGGTCATCGCTGGACTCTTGACAATTATCGTCAAGTTCTCACAGCTGATCCGCCTTTTTGGCGTTATCTGCTAAATAGTGCAATCGTTGGTATTTCATCAACAAGTCTGACCCTGCTGTTGGCTATTCCAGCTGCCTACAGCCTCTCCAGGATTCCGGCAAAGCTTGCAAGATTAGTCAAACTTTTAATGCTTGGAGCCGCTTTATTTCCCTACGTACTTCTTTTTCTAGCCTTACTTGAACTTGCTAGGAGCTTCAATCTCGGCAACAACTTACTTGCTCTGAGCTTTCCCTATGCAGCCCTCTCCATGCCTCTGGCGGTTTTGTTGCTTGCATCGGCCTTCAAGGATCTACCAGTCGATCTTGAAGAAGCTGCCAAATTGGAAGGACTTGGATTATGGCAACGATTGCGTTGGGTCTTAATCCCATTAGTAGGACCTGCGACAGCAAGCACTTCGATTTTGGTTTTTCTTTTCTCCTGGAATGAATATCCAATCGCACTAACTTGGCTTAGTCGTTCAGACCTGTTAACCCTCCCCGTTGCCATAGCACGCATTGCTGGAACATCTGTCTACTCAATTCCCTATGGCCCCTATGCCGCCGCAACCGTTCTGGGAGCGCTGCCTTTGTTGGCTCTAGTAATGATTTTCCAGCGACAAATTGTTTCCGGCCTTACCCAAGGAGCTGTAAAAGGATGAGTCTTATTCTCCAAGACATAGGCCGACGTGTTGGTCGCAAATGGATCCTCCGCCATCTTCAGCTGGAGGTCGCCAATGGAGAATGTCTTGCCCTGCTAGGGCCCAGCGGGTGTGGCAAGAGCACCACGTTGAGGCTAATTGCCGGACTGGATCTAGCCGATGAAGGTTCGATATTGATCGACGGACAGGACGTCAGCAAGGTTGCCGCTGTTGATCGGCGCATTGGCATGGTCTTTCAGAGCTATGCCTTATTCCCTCACCTCACTGTTGCCGCAAATCTTTGTTTGGGTCTAAGAGTTCGAGGAATCTCGGCCGCAGAGCAACAACATCGCGTCGCATCTGTTCTGGCCCTGATGCAACTCGAAGAATTTGCCGATCGTCGACCGGCTCAGCTCTCTGGTGGCCAACGCCAACGGGTTGCACTTGCCAGGGCCTTGCTCAGGGATCCTCTTGTTTATCTTCTTGACGAGCCGATGAGCAATCTCGATGCTCAACTCCGAGAAGATTTACGCCCTGAATTACGCCGATTGATCCTCAATGGCAATCAACCGGTTGTGTATGTCACCCATGATCAGCATGAAGCCATGGCGATGGCTGATCGAATCGCTGTGCTTAGGGATGGTCAATTGGAACAAATTGGCACACCTCAAGAGCTTTACCTGAAACCATCAACCATTTTTGTGGCTAGCTTCATTGGCCGACCTCAAATCAACTTATTACCGGCCCAATCGGGCATAGTCACAGCCATTCGCCCTGAGGATGTCCATCTCAGCGAAGAAGGGATATCCTGCAGAATCATTGATATTGAGTGGCTTGGCACTTCACAACTCTGTCTCTTAGATAGCCCAAAAGGCAAACTTAGAATGTTATGCAATAGCCAGATCAAAATCCCCGAAAATGTCAAGGTGAAATGGTCATCAGAGAAGGAACATCATTTCAATTCAGAATCGGGACATCGGATCAACTAGCACCAGCAGTTGATACATAAAAAAGATGCATGTAATTTTTCATCTCTACAATCTGTCTCGTAATCAGTAGTTTCAACGCCAGGCAACTCCCAATGCCTACCAATCAGCACTAGCTTTACAAACGAAAGAGCCAGCCAATCCCTTTTCAGGAATCCATCTAATTATTAGCTTGATCCGATCTAGAGTTAGTCATCTCAATGAGTTAGGACGACTAATGGTCAAATGTTTCTCGAAGGACTTGTCCATGTTGCGAAGCCATACTGCAGATCGAGCTAATTTTTTCACAATCAGCAGGGTGATCAAGAGTTGCTTTCCATGATTCTGTTAATTGAGAAGCATCAGGAAGGGATTGCAGATGCGTACAAGGCAGATTCGCAATCTCAGCAGCAGCTGAAACCTTGGGGTCATAGCTCAGTGCAGCCGTAGGGCTGGATGCCAATTGAGCCAGAATCAATGC
>CATBLW010000058.1 GCA_949486985.1 Prochlorococcus marinus str. MIT 9215 | reverse complement strand
ATTCTGAGGCTTCAGCGAGTTCGGCTGCTTTGGCAATGTCTTCGAGATTGGTTTCTGCTTTGCCATAAGCAATGTTCTCGGCCACGGTTCCATCGAACAAGTAAACCTCTTGACTCACCAGTGCAATACATCGCCGTAGATCGCCTAGTAATAGGTTGTCGATTGGTTCGCCATCCAGGAGGATACGGCCTGAACTGAGCGAATAGAGGCGTAGCAGAATTTTCATTAGGCTGCTTTTCCCAGAGCCTGTTGAGCCGACAATGCCGATAGTGCAACCTGCGGGAACTTTGAGATTGAAATTTTTTAGTAGAGGTGCGCGGTCTTTGTATCCAAAGCAAACGTTCTCAAATTCAATGGCGCCGCTAACTTGATTTGCTTTGAGTTGTGTTGATCCGCCGGCAATGGTGATGGGTGTATCAATCAGGTCTAGAACTCGATTGGTTGAGGCCATGGAGCGCTGATATTCATCAAGGGTGTGGCCCAGGGTTGTTAGAGGCCATAGAAGTCGCTGGGTAATGAACACCAAGACGCTATAGAGGCCTACTGCCATTTCACCTTTCCAGGTTTGAAGACCTCCGAGCACCAAGATTGCCAGGAAGGCGAAGAGAATGGCGAAACGGAGAAGCGGTTTGAAGGCCGCTGAGAGTTTGATTGCCTGCTTGTTGCTGCGGCGGTAAGCATCACTATCGCGCCGAATTTGCTCCAGTTCCCAGTTTTCAGTGGCGAAACTTTTGATCGTCAACATGCCGCCAAGATTGTTGTTGAGGCGTGCCGCTAGGTCTCCTGCTCTTTCGCGTACTTGTTTATATCGGGGCGCGAGTCGTCTTTGAAAGTTGATCGACCCGAACAAAATCACAGGGATCGGTAGAAAGGCGAATAAGGCAATACCTGGCGCGACGATGGCCATGGCCCCACTCACCAACACCACTGTGGTGATCAGTTGCAGAATCTCATTGGCGCCGTGGTCAAGGAAACGTTCAAGCTGGTTGATGTCGTCATTAAGAACGGCCATCAGTCGCCCACTGTTATCGGACTCAAAAAAGGCCATCTCTAATCTCTGGAGGTGGTTGTAGGCCTTTAGGCGCAGATTGTGTTGAGCCGTTTGGGCGAGGTTGCGCCAAAGCACTCCATAAAGGTATTCAAAAAGCGATTCGGCAGTCCAGATCAGAAAGGAGAGCAAGGCCAGCAGAGCAAGTTGGCTTGGAACCGTCTTGAATCCCAATCTTGCGAGCCATGAGGTTTGCTCCTGCACCACGACGTCAATGGCCAGTCCGATCAGTACCGGCGGAGCCAGATCAAGCAATTTGTTGATAACTGAGCAGCTTGTTGCCGCCAGGATGAGGCGTTGCTGTTGCTTCAGGCTGCTGAGAAGTCTGTGCAGGGGGCTGGCTGTAGGGAGTGAATGTGAGGCCATGCTTTAAGTGATACAGGTATTCAAGCGATGAAGATCCTTGGCAGTGGCTTAAGGCTGGGATGTTGCCCAGTTTTCAGCAGGTGATAACGATGGCAAATGGCCACATTCATTCTTCATTGATGAGGCTGTTTTCTGTGGCTGTAGATGTTGATTGAATTCATTAGTTCCGAAAGTACAGCTTTTGGATTCACCACTTCTGAATTAAAAGCTTCTGAATTCAAAGCTTTTAAGGTTAGATTTTTCTTCGTTGTCAGTGTTTCTGATTCTCTCGTTTCGTTTTCGCTGACTTGATAGCTCTGATCAATTTTTAAGATCCAGCAAAGACGTTTAAGTCAATTAGGCCTATTAAACAATAGGAGCTAGTAAAAAAAAAGAGGCTAGCCAACAGGCTGCCTCTTTGACGAACTTTTGTTTGGGGGGTTGTGATTACCAGCGGTCGCCGCCGCCACCACCGCCACCACCGCCGTAGCCACCGCCACCGCCGTAGCCGCCGCGACCACCGCCGCCGCCGCCGCCGCCACGGCCGCCACCGCCGCCACCGTTGCCTTCACGAGGAGTGGCTTTGTTGACCCGAATCATGCGGCCCATCCATTCGACGTCTTGAAGATCATCGATGGCTTTTTGTTCTTCATCAGCTTTAGCCATTTCGACGAAAGCAAATCCGCGCTTGCGTCCTGTTTCCCTGTCGAGGGGGATGCTGCATTGCTTGACTTCGCCGTATTGACTGAACAGGTCAAGCAGGTCTTCCTGCTCAGCCTGGAAAGACAAGTTGCCTATGTAAATGGTCATTTCCGAAAGGGACCGATGGGATGTGATCAGTGAAGCTGTGGTCCGAAAAGGAAAGTCCTTAAATGCTGGAGCTTGAAAGCTGAAGCCTGGGGAGCGAGCCGTTTGGGTCCGGTGAGCTGAAGCTGATGCCAATCCACGCTACAGGTTTGCCTGTCGAAAGATCACGGAAACCTGAAGGGAAACGAACAAGTTTCTTGGTTTCAAAAAATATGCGCCAATGTCAGCGGATCGTGACATGGGGCTTAGGTATGGAGTCGGTTCATCTAAGAGCTCTCGGTTGGAACGGTGATGGGGAGTTGATTCCTTGTGATCGCTTGGATCTGCTCAAAACTCTGGTTCAGGAAAGTCTGCCGGATGTGCAGTTCGAGTTGATTGAAATCATCGAAACAATGCCTGTTGAGCAGGTAGAAGCAACGTCTCAGGTCACACCAGCTTGAATCAGATTTAAAGGATGTTGTAATGCGATGCAGCTTTGTTTTCGCAAATTTTTTGAGCAGAGTCGATCGTTTCTCCATTGTCCATCTGCTCAAGAAAGCAATTGCAGGTGTATTCCCCCATGCCACTAGGCGGCGTCTTTTCAGCATCTGCCATGGCTGCGTTGAAGCCAATGATGCAGAGTTTGAAAATGATGGGGTTTTCGTAGTGAATTTTCTCTGCAAGTGCGCTTGTTGAGCTTGTCAAGCTCAGCAAGAGCGCAATCAAGCCAAGATGCAAATTGATTTGTCGCAGCACAAACATCTGGATTGTGCAGAGTCAGGAGTCCCTGCGGATTTGTAATTCCTTGTTCATGACTCTGAGTCTCTTTAGATCAGTGAAAACATCTTCAGGCATACCTTTGGGCAAGTCGACCAGGCTGTGAGATTCAAAAATTTGAATGCGGCCAATCATTTTTCCCTGCAGGCCTGATTCATTGGCAATAGCACCAACAAGGTTTCCAGGCTTCACCCGGTCACGATGTCCAACTTCAACGCGGAATCGTTCCATGTGATCTTCTGGGGACCTCGATGCACCTCTGTCTCTATCTGGTCGGCGACCAGAACGGCCACGATCGTCTCGGCGTTCATCTCTGCGGTCATCTCGGCGATCGTCGCGACGGCTCGACTGCTTCAACCAGTTTTCGTCACCTTGCACAAGCATGGGTTCGGGGCCAACGGCAAGGTTCAGAGCGGCCAGAGCCATTTTCTCTGGAGTGAGATCCTGCTCTTGGCTAACCCTCTGAATGATTTCTTGCAGAAGAGCGTTCTCTTCAGCATTTTTTCTTTCTGTTGTCGCCAATGTGGTGAGGCGTTCGCGCAGGCGATCGAGTCGGCTTTGGTTGATAACGGCGTTGCTTGGAATCTCCATTGGCTCGATCGGTTGTCTTACAGCTCGTTCAAGACTGCTAACGAAACGTCGTTCCCTTGGTGTCACGAATAAAATGGCTTCACCGCTGCGACCAGCGCGTCCGGTCCTGCCGATTCGATGCACATAGGCCTCGCTATCAAAGGGAATGTCGTAGTTGATGACCAGGCCAATACGATCAACATCTAGGCCCCTTGCTGCGACATCAGTGGCAACGAGGATGTTGACACTGCCTTTGCGTAGACGTTCAATCGTTCGCTCTCTTTGGTTCTGAGGAACGTCACCATTGAGTACCGCGACATCGTGCCCAGCCGCCTCAAGGGTTTCAGAAAGGTTGATGGTAATGGCTTTCGTTCTTGCAAAGATGATGACGCCTTCGCCGGTAACGGCCTCAAGCACACGCTTGAGTGCTTCGATTTTGTAGCTGTTTTGAAGTGTGATGCAGCGATGGCGAATAAGACTCGCCTCTTTCTCACGCGTCTTGATTGTGATTTCTGCTGGTTCGCGCAGAAAACGCTTCGACAGACGGCGTATCTCTGAAGGCATCGTGGCTGAGAACAGCACCATCTGCCGGTCATCAGGTAATTGTTCGAGAATCCACTCAACGTCGTCGATGAATCCCATCCGAAGCATTTCATCAGCTTCGTCGAGTACGAGGCATTTCAATTCAGATGTATCGAGCGTTTTCTGGCGCATGTGATCCATCACACGACCAGGGGTCCCTACCACCACTTCAACTCCGCGTTTGAGCGTGTTGATTTGGGAGCGGAAGTCGGCGCCGCCATAGACAGCAAGAACTTTTAAATGGGGATGGCCAGCTGCATAGGCACGGAAGGAATCCGCGACTTGCATGGCCAGCTCGCGGGTTGGGGCAAGAACCAGAACTTGGGGACGTTTGCCCTGGTCTTGAAGACGTTCAAGTAGAGGCAGAGCAAAGGCGGCTGTTTTACCCGTTCCGGTTTGTGCCTGGCCGACTAAATCTCGGCCCAGCATCAGCTCTGGGAAGGCAGCTTTTTGAATCGGTGATGGCTCTTTGTAGCCTTTCTCAGCGAGGGTTTTGATTAATGGTTCACTGAAGCCGAAGCCATCAAAAGCTGATCCTGAATTTGATTCTTCGGCTTTAGGGGTTGGATCGGTGTTGACATCAGTCGTAGGGCTGTTGTCTGAACTCTCTGACTGTTCAGATGTGCTCTCCGTACTGATTGCCTCAGCATCAGTGTTGTTAGCGAGCTGTTGATTCTCAAGCTCTTTCTTTTCGGTCTCATTATTTGAAACCTCATGAGTTGAAACCTCAGAACTGCCGAGATCAACAGAACACGAGACAGCCTCGTGCGTATTTGTATTGGTCATTTAGAAAAGGCGTTGGCCTGATTGTTCCTTCAAATCAGGCCGGCCACGTCCCATCCGCATTTAACTGCGCTGTGAAGCCTTGCCTTTGCATCAAAGGTTGAAAATAAACTTTATCATCCCAACATCGTCTTAGACAAGCGGTTGGATTGTTGATGGCGGCAGATGATCCCCAAACTTGCTAACTGAAATGTCTTTTTGGTTCGGCACTAAACAGATCAACATGCTGGCTTGAACGGGTCATTGCGGTGTAAAGCAATCTGACGTCATAAGCGCAATTGTTGTTATGAGGATATGGGCACGTTTCATTTGAGGTAGATGTTTCTGGCCATAAAATCATGACGTGATTGGCCTCACTCCCTTGTGCCTTATGAATGGTTAAAGCGAGTGCGGGTTCTAGTACGCGCAATCTCGCCGGGTGGATCAATGCGAGCTGCAAGCCTTCTTCCTCTGTGATGACGCGGAAGAGCATGCGGCGGTTACTACCTTCGCCAATCACCACACCGAGGTCACCATTGGAGAGGCCTAGCTCTGGTTGGTTCTCGCCGCACATCACGGGTGTCCCGAGTGGCCATCGCGTTACTCCTTCTAGATGATTTCGACCCAATAAAGCGTTGTGGACATCGTTGACTCCCCAGAATCCACGCCGCTTTGGGCAAAGCACCATTAACTTCTCAAGGCCGTCCATTAACGGCTCTGCTGCAATCGCAAGGTCTTCAGGCGACTCGTCCATCAGTTTGAGGCTGAGGTTCTTGAGCTTGTTGCAGTGTTCTTTTAGCTGACTGACAACAACCTTTGGAATGCCATTGATTGAGCAGCGATGGTGTTTGACGTTCTCTGTTGCCGCTATGTGAGATAGCTGTTCCCAGAATGGGCCAAGTCCTTGCTCTCGAAGTGTTTGGCTTAATGCAGCCAGAGCCCCACGGTTTCGATATAGACGATGTAAATGGATGGCCCCTTGATGAAAATTTTTCCTGATTTCAGCTTGTTGAAGTTGATGCCACACCGCTCCACTACCGATTGGTGGCAATTGAGCTGGATCGCCTACTAGTACCAATTGGCTGTTCCTTGGTAAGGCATGGAGCAGAGCCTGCATGAGTGCAAGATCAACCATCGACATTTCATCAACGACAAGTAGATCAAGATTCAGAAGGTTGTGCTGATGTCGTCCAAAGCCTCCTGGCTTTGCTTGTAGTAATCGGTGCAGAGTGCCGCACTGAAGCTTCTCTAAAACTTGTTGTTGTTTGTTTTCAAGGGTTCCAAGGTTCTTTCGCAGGGCATCTTGTAGATGCCTAGCGGCCTTGCCTGTGGGCGCAGCAAGACCGATCTTAATCTCAGGGTTGTTGTTGAGAGCTCTTGACAGCATCTGCAGGATGGTGCTTGTTTTGCCAGTCCCAGGTCCACCACTAAGTAGGACAATGCCTTGGCAATCCATTGCCCTGACGGCTTCCTTCTGTTCAGGATTAAGCTGAATATTTTCGGGCAGATTGAGGTTTTTATCTCTTGCTTTCTTTGTGTTTGTATCGGCTTCTGCCTTCGCCTCGTTGATAACAGCAATTTTCGATTCTCTGCGCGGCAGTATCGACCTGGCAAGTAATTCTTCAATGACTTCATTGATATTTTGATGCCAGCGGCTCCAGCTCAGTTGCTCACCATCGAGAACCATTGGTGCGGTATCACCCTCAAGCCAGCCACTATCAAGTAGGGCTTGACGATGGGCCTCTGGCCAACCGTTGCTTTTTAATTCGCTTGGTGGAGACGTGCTGGAGAGATCGATCTGTAGATCTCCTTCTGCCAAAGCATTCATCAGGGCGTTAACCAAGTCTTCCAGATGAGGCGTCATCACCTTGGGGGGGATGCGATTGACGAGGGTGTGGTGCAGTGCCTTGGAAAGACCGACCGGCCAACTGGACGTATCGATGTGATTCATTGTCTACCCTTCATTAACAAGCGATCCAACTGCAAGATTCGCTTCAATGGCGCTGGCTCCACAATCAGACCTGGAATTGGTTCCCTGAGTGAATCGTTCTCCATGGCTTGTTCCCCTGGAAGGCCTCTGAGAAAAACGTAGGCATACCCTCCTAGATGGCGATTGGGGTCGTAGTTTGGAAGTCGCCAGGTGAGGTATCGGTGTAGGGCTACGAGGTATAGATGGGCTTGAAGTGGGTAGTGATGGTGGAGCATCTGTTGCTCCATGGCTTCATTGTTGTAGTCGATTGGCCCACAGCTGATGATTTGCCCCTCCTGATCACGTTGACCAATCCAGTTGCTTTTCCAATCGGCAACCCACCAGCGTGCTTTTGAGAGATCTTCTGAATCGTTGAAGACAAGATCAATGGAACCAGTTAGGAAACCGCGGCTATAGATATCAAGCGCAGCAATTTTCTCGCAGTAGGGCGTTGCGAAACGAGCCCATGAATCGAGTTCAAAAACCTTGGCTATTGCCAAGGCATCCACAGCGCTACCTGAATGAGCAACCGGCAGGTCGAAGCTGAGTTCGTGGATGCGGCGCCGTTGATCTAGTTGATTGAGGCACAGGCTGCCCAGGTCTCCTCCCATCGGAGTGTTGAGCACGTTTGTGAGCCCATCTTGGACAGACATCAGTAAGCCTGGATCCAACCCCGTTCGCCGGAGCTCCTCTTCAATCGTTGAGGCGGCAGCGTTAGTCGTTAATGGTTCGTTGAAATTCAGCCGCTCAAGGATTCGATGCAGGCAATCTCCAGCTTCCGCTCCTCGTGGGAACGTTCCCAAGGGGCTCTGTTCAGGCCATGTCGATTCTGCTGGGTTGACGACCGCAGTAGGACGCGGACCATCGGCTTGATCGCTTGGTAACGACTCCTGGATCTGCTGGTCTGTATCACGACCTTCTTCCAGTTCCATTGGATCAGCTGGGGCACTGCCGCCATGGTTTTGGGCATTGGCAACCCAGGAGGAATAACTGCTTCGGCCCCATGAGAGATCAAGTCGCCGTTGTGGAATAGCCCCTAGCGATAAATCTCCTACTGGTGGAGCGGCTCTCCAGTGTTGTTGAGGCTCTATTGCTTGATGGGCTAAGACGCTGATATTAATGTTCTGATTATTGAGCCAGGTCTGCATACGTTGTGGAGTTAGTTCTTGCATGGCAGCGTCGATCGCATCTGGACCGAACAACCAGTTGGTAAGTGGATTGCCTTCTTGCTTGGCAGCTCTGGCCCAAACAAGAATCAGCAAAGAGCATGCTCTTGTAACTGCGACATAGGCAAGTCGCTCTGCTTCCTGGAGTGATGCTTGTCGTGCGCGTTCTGAAACTTGCCACCCTTCTCCCCAATTGGTGCTTAGCACTAAGTTCCAGTAAGGATCTGCTTCGCAACGAAAGAGAGGCCCTTCGGGTTGTGATGGTGCCTGCCAGAGGTATGGACAGATCACAACGGGATATTCAAGACCTTTGCTGCGATGAACAGTGACGACGGCTACAGCACTTTCGGCAACGTCACTGTGGGGTTGACGACTCTCGGGAACTGAATCAACAGGTTGTAGACGTTGTCGTCTCAGCCATGCCGCTGCTGTTGGTGCATCAAGCCCTTGTTGATGAATGGCTTCCTGAACAAGCTGGGCGCATTGCTGTAGATCACCAAGGAGCCTTCCTCGCTCTGATAGATCGGCCATGGTCCGACCTTTGAGAAGTTCGCTTAGGCAGCCAAGCAGACCGAGTTTGGGAAGTTTTAAGGCCCATTTTTGGAAGCGGAGAGCGAGCTGATCGAGTTCGCCATTGTTTTCGCAATGCTGCAGTTGCTCTTTGTTCCACTGCAGTAGGGCGGAACAGGCCACAAGCCGTAGATTTCCTGTATGAGCAGGCTTGGCTAGGCAATCCAAAAAACGTTGCAATACCAAGGCGGCTTCGCTGGTTAATACATCTCCCTGGCTAACCAAACGGCTGGGCAAGCCAACCGAAGCCAGGCTTTCTCTGATGCGGGATGCCTGAAGATGACGGCTGACCAGGATGCAGATATCTGTTGGCTGAAGATCTTCCGGTTGTTGATGCAGCAGCTCGAGAACTGCTGCTGCCACAGATTTTGGTACCAGATCCTCAAGTTTGGTTTTTGATAGCAGTACCTGGCTTTTTACCTTCGTTGAGGCGTTGTCTTCGTCAAGGCTGT
>CATBLW010000057.1 GCA_949486985.1 Prochlorococcus marinus str. MIT 9215 | reverse complement strand
GCTAGCTGTCTCGCTTAGCAGAGCAGCCTTTCAAGGTGATTCGCCACGCTGCTCACGGCTGCCTTGGCTGTGGCATAAGCCATGCGCATCGGGCCAACGAGAGCAACCTGTCCGATGCCTTCCCCGGAGCTGTGATAGGTCGCTTGCACCACGGAACAGGCTTCCAGGGCGCTCTTGGGGTGCTCCGCGCCGATCCACACGCCTCCAAGTTGCTCACTGCCTACTGGAACCACTGCAGCTGGCTGCGTATCCATCAGTTCAAGTAAAGGTTGGAGGCTGGCGCTACTGCTGAATTCTGGTTGGGCGAGGAGCCTTGACATGCCATGGAACAGCGCTTCCGATTCCACCGGTGCGTTGCACTGTCGGTGACTACTAATGGCATCACGTAGAACGGAACCGCTCAGATGAAGTTGTGATGGCAGGCTCGACCAGTCGATGTCGCCGTTGCTGGTTGTGGCCAGTTGTTGGCGGGCCCAGGTTTCCATCGCTTCAATTTCCGGGCCGGCTTCATGGGGCAGCTTGAGATTGAGATGACTGGCTTGGTTGGAGCTTTCCACCAGCATCACCAGCAGCCGGTCGTCGCTTCGAACCAGGCGAATGGCTTTGAGTGATGGCTGTGGTCTCACCGGTCTGGTGATCAGGCTCATTAGGCCGGTGAAATCAGTGAGTCGGCGAGCCAATTGCCAGAGCAAGTCATCGAGTGCGGCCCAGCGAAGGCTGAGGTTGGTGAGTTCTCGTTCAAGTCGCTGCACTGTTGAACCAGGCTGCGGCAGTAGGCAGTCCACGTAGTGGCGATATCCCTGTGGGCTTGGAACCCTCCCCGCAGATGTATGGGGCTGGGTGAGCAAGCCTCGCTGCTCTAGTGCTCCCATGGCCGAGCGCACTGTCGCCGAGCTGGCCTTTAGACCAAAGCGCTGCACAAGAGTTTTGCTGCCAACCGGTTCGATTGTGTCCACGTAGTGATGAACCGTGGCTCGGAGTACCTGTTGTTGTCGTGCTGACAGCGACTTCAAGGTCTCGATGTCTGGAGGTTGATAGTAGGGCTGGCTTGCCTGTCGTTTTCATCTCTGTGACGAACTCGCTAAACCTGAACAGGAGCTCTTTGGCGATGGCTGTTTGATGCTGTTATTCGCAACTGAACGTTGGTCAGAGGACGGTTGATGAACAAAGATGATCTCAATCCTTCCATTGCCGGCCCATGAAGGCCCGCTCATTTCTGATTGCCGTGGCGGCCACGGTCCTGGCCTTGCTGTTGCTGGTTGCGGGGCTCAGTTGGACCATGGTTCGCCAAAGCCCTTTGCGGGTGGTGGATCAACCGTTGCAGTTGCCACGTGCCGCCAGATTTGTGCCACGGCAGGCGGCCTTGTCTTTGCATTGGTTGGCAGATCCAGGCCAGCTACCTGCCTATGCCCAGGCCGTTGCTACGGCGCGTCAGCGCGGGCAAGCACGCGATGGTGCCAGTCAGCTGCGTGATGGCGCCTTCGCTTTGGCGGGCCTTGATTTTGATGCGGAGTTAGCTGACTGGTTGGGTTCTCAGGTCAGCCTCACGCTGCTCGAACCAGATGGGCCTCAAGGTCGCATCGGTTGGGTGCTTGCTCTTGCCAGCCGTGATGAAGATGGTG
>CATBLW010000056.1 GCA_949486985.1 Prochlorococcus marinus str. MIT 9215 | reverse complement strand
GTTCAGTAGCAGCAGATAAATTGCATCCGGATCAGCGTCTTTGGAGCGAGGAAGCTTGCACCCGTTTCCTGGCATATGTTTATGAGCTGATTCGTTGCCCATGGATTCCATATCGTCCGATTTCTTCCAATGCTCCATTTGTCAAAGATGCAGCGCTAACCGATGTTGTCTTGGAGGGCCAGCGCTATGCAGGTGGTGAATTAGCTCCATCTCCTGAAAATAAGATCCATCAGCTGTTGATTGCCCATTCTCTTGGGTTTGAGGTTCCCGATAGTTTGATCACAAACGAGCCCAGTGCATTTTTAGAATTTTACAGGTCTAAGGAGGGTCGACTGATCAGCAAAAGGATGGTTGACATGAGGATGAAGATTGACAGCCAGAGTCTGTCTCCATATACCCACAAAGTTTCTTCGTTTGATCTTCTCCATGCATCTTCATTGACACACTCTCCTGCCGTATTTCAGGAGAATATTGAAAAGCAAGTAGAAGTCAGGGTGACTGTGATGGGTGAAAAAGTTTTTGCAGTTGAAATTTATAGTCAGCGTTCGGAAAGGCAATCTACTGATTGGCGTCACTATCCTGTTTTTGGGATGAAAAACTATCATGGAGTTCATTGCTTGCCTCGAGAAGAGGAAGAGCGCTGCATCGCTATGATTTCGGCATTGGGATTGAGATTTGGCGGTATCGATTTAATCTTGCATCCTTCTCGGGGGTATGTTTTTTTAGAAGTAAATCCAAACGCGCAGTGGGCTTGGCTTGAGGACGTCACTGGTTTACCGATGGTCCAAGCTTTTGCGGATTTCTTGTTGGATCAAGGTCGCCAGTCGGTCGATCAGAAGATGCGGGTGCGATCATGAGTCGGTTGATTGGATCGCAGGTTCATGAAGATGCAATTCAGCTTCTGCTGAATTTGCCAAATCTGATTTCACAGCTTCCCTCTGCGCAGGGGGCGTTAGATCAATTATCTGCAGGGCATCCTGAATATAAATTTGACCTGATTTACATGCCGCGTTCGGACGGGCATTATCTTGATTATGAATTGCTAATTTCTTCGGGTTCGGGCTTAGTCATCAAGGTTGCAGCTGCGCAGGAGAGCGGGTTGCCATGGGCGCATATAACTGCAGAGCCGTCATATGCAGATTTACTAGTAAGTGTCAATGATTCCAAGCTTTCGATTCATTCCTCACTTCTATATCTCGACTCGTTAATCAAGGATCCATCCAATGGTTTTTCACGGAGCCTGGAAAAGCGTCTGTTAATTCAAGCTGAGTTTAAGAATTTAGAGCTTCATGTTGAGGAGGCTCAGGTGGAGAGTGCCGAGTTGCAGTTTCGGCGGCTCAATGGCTTGCTTTCAAAAGAGTCGATGCTCCAGTGGCTAGGCAGCAAGGGAATGACATATGACGATTTTCAGGATTTAATGAAGTTAAATGTTCGCATTTGCCTGTTTAGAGAATACATCTGCAGGCGTGAGCGAGCTGCGTGGTTGCAGCAGCATCCTCTTCTCAAGAGATTCTTTGTTGTGCTTGCACGTGTACCAGATAGCGAATGTATTGATTCTGCTGCTCTTTCTGGCATGTTGGAATTTGAAAGCAATGCCTCCTCGTTATCGATTCCCAAATTCACGGAAGAGGGAATAAAGGCGATGAGAAATGGCATACATTTCGAGATTTTTTGCATCTTTGAAGATGCTCTCAAGCAGAGAATGTTATCTGATCCTGATCTTTTGCAGTCAGCGCTGAATAGTCACGAGAATCACTGGATTCCGATAAAAGCCGATACCCTAAACCAATCAAATTGGCTGAATTTATTTTCAATTGAAACTTGTAATATTGATGATGGTATTGACTGGGAAATTGACAACCTTGTTTTTGATGACTGGCTTGAGCGTCGCCTCAGTGAAGCATCGGTTCGTTGGCATTGGATTTGATATTTGATGCGTAAGTGGGCTCGTGATCGAGTCATCAGCGGTCAAAAGAATTCATGATTCAGAGAGGTAGAAACGAGGCAGAAACCAAGCCAATACAATCAACATTGGAATTTATTTTTCACAGCTGATACCAGAAGCACTACCGACTAGCAAAGCCATTTAAGATTGACGCAACCGTTAAACATCTTGAATGAGCAAAAAAACTATTCGGCCAAAAGACAAAGACGAATGGAGAGATTTCGTTCTACATGAGATCGTTAGTTTTCTTGGCGATCGCAAAGACGAGATATATCAGAGCTACGCAAACCAAAGCAAAGGGAAACTGCCACTGGCTCTAATCGAAGAGCTTGGCCTGATGGACTTCGAGCTAGCCATCACCTTCTTGCAAGACAAGCAATCTGGACTTGGCAGAGGCTTTTTAGGAATCAACCTGATTCGATAATTTTCTTTCTCCCAAGCCATAGCCTCAGCGCCCGTATCTACGTGTATCATCTTCCATAGATACAGCGGCTTCTGTGCCCCCAGCAAGACCAGGTGCATTCAATGCAAACTTTGCTCCAGACACGCTTACGCAGTTCAAGGAACTCTGCAAGCAACAAGGGAAGCAGTACACCAAGGTGCTGGAACGATTAGCAGATCTCTACCTGGAATCCAATGGAGACCTGCTGGAGGCCCTGAATAGCCAATCGCCTTCAAAGGCATCGCATGCCATCCCACCCAGCAGCAGCATTGAATCCAGGGGCAGCACTGTCAAGGAAATGCTGGATCGGCTAGAGCAACTTGAGACAAATGATCGCGAGTTCGCCAGTGCTTTCGAGATCTTGCTTCACCGAGTCGAAGCATTGGAAGCAAAACTTGGCAACGATGAAGAGAATTAAAACCATGCGGCCAAACACATTATCTTCCCGCAACCTGGACAGACAAAAAACTTCCCCAAGACTTGCTTATTGCTTGTAGCAAAAAGAATAAGCAGTTCAGTTTCTATATCCATAGTGCTGATCTTAAAACGCACAGCCTTTTAATACTAAAGCCATTTGCATCAATAGAAGGATGCCTAAATCAGGCTTTAGTATTAACAATTTCCTTAACAAGGCTCACTAAAACCTGAAGACATTCAAGGTCTTAAAAATACCTTCAGCCATCATTTGGCTGCAAATCATTCTCTGGGTTTCGTTGAGCTGCTGCCGAGAGCATCACATTCACTCAATCAGCAATACTGCTCCACTTCCTTGCGGGCTGATGGGTGCTGGGTTGAAGCATGAGCCCCCAAGCTCAATAAGCCCAAAGAGAGCCACCACTCATAGCTTGCAGAGTTCACGAGCCAATGCAGGCAACAGGGTTAGGTCATCGGCTCGCTCGCGGCCATGGGTAAAGACAACGAGAAGCATCGGAGCCCCTCCGGCCTTGCACCACCAAGCCGCATCATGGCGAGCTTGGCTCATCCATCCAGCCTTACTCCAAAGCAAAGTTCCCGCAGGCAATCCTTCTCCGAGGAAGCCATCAATTTGATTCTCAGGATCTGCCTGCCGCTGGGCGACATCGAGAGAACGTGATAAAAGCTGCCTCAGCCTTTTGCAAGCAAGAGGCGAAACCAAAGCATCTGTCATCACAGCCTCAAACATCCGAGCGGTTCCAGCGGTCGTCAAGGCATTGCGATTGTCATTGTCGACTCCGTAAAAATCACGCTCTCGGCCATAAGGGCCATCCCCCCATGTCTTCTGGCAACAATTAACTCTGTTCATCTCAGCCCACCCCAACCCCTGCAACCAGTGATTGACAAGCTGTCGCTGCTGCTGCCAGGCCTGCCAATATTCACCCTTTAACGAGGGGCCGCCTGTGGTTCCCGTGAGCAAATCGATCACCAGTCCAGTGGCATCGTTACTGGAGTCCACAATCATGTCCTGAACAGCCCTGCGCAGCTCATCACCTTCAGGGAGGAGATCTCGCTGCAACCACGCCTCGACAGCCACGGCATAGATCAACTTGACCACACTGGCCGGATAAATCGGCCGTAGATCCGACCATCCAGCCCCTGAACCACTTCCAGTAACAGGGTTCGCCTGGTCATACCGAATCCAACTAATCGCCACATTGTTTTGGAGCCCAGGGCGACCATCAGCAGCCAGCCGATCCAACAGGCCTGCTAGCTGGGCCTGCATGGTGGTATCGAGGCGGTAGAACGCCATTGCGCTCGAATCAGGCAATGCCGACCCTAGGCACCCCTCTCTCTCTAGACCAACTCAACCCAGGCAGTTGCTGGCAACTTCAAGCGAATATCAACGGCTATGTGCATCGCACTGATGCCGAACTGAGTACTCAGGCTGCCGCAGGGCGAAAATTTCAACTCTTACTTCAGCCGTTAGAGAGCGAGCTGCAACAAGCAGAAACACGCGTAAAGGTGAGGCTTTTAGAAGATGGTTATCCCTGCTGGCTCAATCTGAAAGAGCTACTTGGTCAAGCCATCGCTTGCGCACCATGGCAAGCAGAAATCCTAAAAACAGCAGCGATACAACAACGCCTGCCGGCGATCATGGCCTGGGTAGAGGTGGCCGCCAGCCAAACCAATGCCTACCTCTGGGGCGGCACCTTAGGCCCTGATTTTGATTGTTCGGGACTGATTCAATCCGCCTTTGTCAGTCAAGGGATCTGGCTACCACGTGACGCCTATCAGCAAGAACAGTTCTGCACTCCTGTGGATATTGATTCTGAGAATCTTGAACGCCTCAGGCCTGGAGACCTGCTGTTCTTCGGGACGCAACAACGCTGCAACCATGTTGCGCTCTATCGAGGCGATGGGCTCTACTGGCACAGCTCTGGCCATGAGCATGGGAACAACAGAATCGCCTGCGATGGCCTCCCACTTATTTATGG
>CATBLW010000055.1 GCA_949486985.1 Prochlorococcus marinus str. MIT 9215 | reverse complement strand
GGCCTAGGGAAGAGATCTCTAAAAGCAATCATTGAGATGTTGGTTTTGCAAAAAGCAGCCACACTGAACCTCTTGAGCTCCGTGGACCATTTGCCCAGTGTTTGTTTATGACAGCCCTGCCTGACGCCGCTGCGAAGGGGAAGTCTGCAGCGCAGGGTTTGCTGCCGAGGCAGGTGGCCTGGGAGGTTTTGCAAGCAGTCGCTGCAGGGGCCTATGCCGATGTCGCTCTCGATCGAGCTTTGCGTCAACAGCCGTTAACGGGTCCTGATCGCAGCCTGGTTACTGAGCTGAGTTATGGCGCGATTCGTCAGCGTCAGTGGCTTGATGCTTGGCTTGATCGTCTTGGCAAAGTGCCAGCCCGTAAGCAACCGCCTGTGCTGCGTTGGTTGCTTCATTTGGGCCTCTATCAGATTCTGCGGATGGAGCGAATACCAGCAGCAGCAGCAGTGAATACGACGGTAGAGCTGGCGAAAACCGGAAAATTGTCGAAGTTGTCCCCAGTGGTTAATGGCATTTTGCGCTCCGCTTTGCGGGCTCGAGATGCTGGTGATGGCTTGCCGATACTTGAGGATCCGGCAGCAAGGTTGGCTCAGGAGCAGTCGTTGCCGTTATGGATTGCCGAACAGCTGCTGCTTTGGCGGGGAGAGGCAGGCGCAGAGGTAATTGCCAAAAGCTGTAATCAGGTGCCGCCTCTGGATTTACGGGTTAACCGTCTGCGAGCCAGTCGCCAGAACGTTCAGCAATCGCTCGCGGCTTTTGATATCGAGAGCACGCCGATTGAAGATTGCCCTGATGGTCTGCAGGTTATTGGCAGTGTTGGTGACCTGCGCCAATGGCCGGGTTATTTAGAAGGCCATTGGTGCGTTCAAGATCGTGCGGCTCAGTGGGTGGCCCCGCTGTTGAAGGCAGAGCCTGGAGACCGTGTTCTTGATGCTTGTGCAGCACCCGGAGGCAAGGCATCACACTTGGCAGAGCTGATGGGCAATCAAGGTGAGTTGTGGGCTGTGGATCGTTCTGCTGGCAGGTTGAAACGCGTAACAGCCAATGCTTCTCGCCTTGGTGCGACAACGATGAATGCATTGGCCGCTGATGCGACAAAGCTGTTGGAGCTGAAGCCAGATTGGCGTGGCTCTTTCCAACGCATTCTTTTGGATGCGCCTTGTTCGGGGTTGGGCACTTTGGCTCGCCACCCTGATGCTCGTTGGCGAATCACCCCATTGCAGGTTGAGGAGTTGGTGCTTTTGCAAGCGCGGCTGCTGGAAGCGCTTTTGCCACTCCTCAGCCCTGGTGGTCGGTTGGTGTATTCGACATGCACGATTCATCCGGCTGAGAACGTTGCTCAGATCAAGGCGTTAATGGCTAAGCATGATCACTTGAAGCTGAATCATGAGCAGCAACGTTGGCCTGGCTTAGAAAGCGGAGGCGATGGGGTTTATGCCGCAGCTATTGATCGTTGCTGAGTTCAATAGGTAATCGGTAAAGGCTCAAAGTTGTCAGTTAATGGCGGCCCCCCTGGTGGAGCGATATAGCGAGGTGGTGGTGGACCCTTGGATGGATCGTTTGTCTTATCAGCTGCATCTGAATCTTTGCTCGCTTTGCTTGCTTTTTTGCCTTTGAATGTGCGGCTCATCATTGGCTTCGGCGGGAAGGGCTTGACCTCAAAGTTGTCTTTGATCTTGAGCATGAACTGCTTCCATGTCCATGCCGCCTCGCCGCTGCCGCTATGGGTTTCACGGTTGTTGTCGTAGCCGAACCAAACAGCAGTGGTGAGCTGAGGAATTGAGCCGATAAACCAGAGGTCTCGAGCCCCTTCAGATGTTCCTGTTTTGCCTGATACCGGCCTGTCAGGCAGCTTTGCTGCAATACCCGTGCCACCACTGACAACCCGTTGCAGCATCCAGTTCATGGTGTCGGCGACATCCCTGTCGATGGCACGACGTCCCATGTCGCCATCGATTCTTCGACTCCATAACAACTCGTTATTGGGGCCACGAATCTCCTCAAATGGTGTTGGCTTCATATAAAAGCCGCGGTTGGCTACCGCTGCATAGGCGGCAGTCATGTCGAGCACGGTTTGTTCGTAGGCACCGATTGCGAGTGGGTAGTACTTGCCTAGAGGACGCTCATTGCCGATGCCCAGTTGATTGGCCATGTTGATGACATCATCAAAACCAACCTTGGCCAAAATCTGAACAGCAACAGTATTGAGAGAGTTCTTTAGCGCGTCAGCCATCGAAACGGAGCCGAGATATTTGTTGCCGAAATTTTTGGGGCAGTATTTATTCCAACAGCTGGGTTTATCGATGAATTTGTATTCAGGTTTGATCCCAGCATTGATGGCCGCTGCGTAGGGGAATAGCTTGAATGTGGAGCCTGGTGATCTCAGGGCTTGTGTGGCTCGGTTGAACTGACTGGCCATGAAATCGTTGCCACCAATCATTACTCTCACGAGGCCAGTGCTGGGCTCAATTGACACCATGGCTCCTTGAGTGTTGCCTGGATTGTTCTTGAAAAGAACCTGCTTTGCTTCTTTCTGCCAATCAAGATTGAGGCTAGTTTGAATTTTCAAACCACCCATTTCTATCTGGTCTGAATTGATTAAATTCGGTAGCTTTTGTGCGACCCAACTGGTGAAGTAAGGTGCCGCGCTGTTGAAGTATTTCGGGATAGCAGGCTTGAGATTGAGTGGGCTTGTGTTGGCTGCATCAGCTTCAGTAGCTGAGATGAAGCCAGCTTGTTTCATGCGATCAAGCACCACAGAACGCCTTTGCAGTGCGAGATCTGGGTTCACCAAAGGCGAATATAAGGATGGAGCTGGAGGCAGGCCTGCGATCAGAGCGGCTTCTGGAAGGGTGAGTTGATTGGGGGTTTTTGAAAAGTAAACCCAGGCTGCGTCGGATATGCCGTAAGCACCTGATCCCAGATACACATAATTCAGATATTGCTCAAGTATTTGCGCTTTGCTGAGTTGTCGCTCCAGCTTTGTGGCAAGAGCAGCTTCCTTGAGCTTGCGGGTAATCGTGCGGTCCTGACTGAGAAATACTGTGCGCGCTAATTGTTGGGTGATCGTGCTTGCACCTTCGCGAACAGAACCCTTTCGCAAGTTTGTCAACAAAGCTCTGCTAATCCCCCAGAGATCGATGCCGTTATGTTGATAAAAGCGCCGATCTTCTGCTGCTACGAAAGCTTGCTCAACAAGCGGTGGCATTTCTCCTGTAGCAATTTTCTCGCGAGTTGCCGGACCCAGTTTCTGAATGACCTGTCCATCACTGGACAGGAGTGTGATCGTTCCAGGCCGGCTGAATCTGGTAATTCCTCTGGCATCAGGGAGAAAAGAATCGATGGCCTTGTTGACTGATTGTTCAGCCACAGCCACTCCACCGCCGAGCGCAAACGCGGCACCAGCAATCAGAATCCAGTGACGGTTGGTGCGATTCACATCCCTTGAGTGAGTGGGCTGTGCCCAAAAGCAATAGCTGTTACAAGCATTCCCAAGATCAGGAAAGGTTGAGCGCTGGCCTGATATTTCACATCAAAAGCCAAGGGATCTCTGAGCAGCCAGATGTCTTGAAATGTGAGCTGAGGAAGGATCAATAGCACCAGGATTACAGCTGCAAGATGTTGGCCGATGGCGATCAGCACAACAACCATCGCGAGTTGGAACACGTCCATCATTCCTGCGCTGATCCAACTGGCCTTTTTGATGCCAAAGGCAACGGGTAATGATTCCAGCCCCAGGGCACGATCACCCTCCACGCTTTTGAAGTCATTGATCACTGCAATGCCGAGTCCAGCCATGCTGTAAGCAAGGGTGAGCAGGGCTGTGGCCCATGTGAGTTGCCCGAAGAGGGCCTGACCAGCCCACCAGGGCAGGGCGATATAGCTTGCTCCAAGGGCATAGTTGCCTAGCCAGCCGTTTTGCTTGAGTTTGAGGGGCGGGGCTGAATAAATGAAGCTCACGAATGAGCCACCTAAGGCCAGGATCAGCATCACCGGTTTGCTATGGCCAGCCCATTGATCAAGGCCATAAGAAACGCCTAGCCCGAGAAGAAGCAGAAGCCAGATCTGCAGCCTTACCTGAAACAAGGAAATAGCGCCAGAAGGAATCGGGCGATAGGGCTCATTAATCGCGTCGATCTCGCGGTCGTAGTAATCGTTGATGGTTTGGGTATAGCCAGCCAGGAGAGGACCGCTCATCAACATGCAAGCGGCGGCGGCAAGAACGTGATCAAGACGCCATTGGTAATTTCCACTCGCTGCAGCACCACACATCACACCCCAGATCAGAGGGATCCAGGTGATCGGTTTCATCAACTGCAGACGCAGCTTCCAGATGTTGGTCGTGCCTGCGGCACCTTTTATGCCAAGGATTTGACGGGCATCGCTCACGACCTGAGCCTCAAGCGGGGACGACTTCGTCGTCAAAGAACCAGCTGGTCGTGCCGTCGCTGAGTTCCACAACAATGCCAATGCCTTTGCCATCGGTCATCTTGAAGTCAACCACCGTGCCAACTGCATTTCCCCTAAGGAGATTGACCAATGCTGTTGGAATGCGATCACGCACTCTGGTGACCCTGACTTGGGAACCGATTTGGATGGCAGTAGCAGCCTGAGACATGGCCTGCGAGGCTTAGAAGGTGGCGCAACCTTAACAGTCACCTCTGCTGAAATTATCGAATGGTCGCCCTTCGCTTGATCCCTTGCCTTGACGTTGCCGATGGTCGTGTCGTTAAAGGTGTGAACTTTGTGGGTCTGCGTGATGCTGGTGATCCAGTGGAACTGGCTTGCCGCTACAGCCTTGCTGGAGCTGATGAATTGGTGTTTCTCGACATCGCGGCAACCTATGAGGGGAGAGCCACTTTGGTGGACCTGGTGCGACGCACCGCTGATGCCGTGACCATTCCTTTCACCGTTGGCGGAGGAATTGGTTCGATTGAAGGGATTACCGAATTATTGAGGGCAGGTGCCGACAAGGTGAGTCTGAATTCATCTGCGGTGCGTACACCTGATCTGGTCGCCCAGGGTGCTGATCGCTTTGGCTGCCAATGCATTGTTGTGGCCATTGATGCTCGGCGTCGATCAGAGCAAGAAGGATGTGGTTGGGATGTTTATGTCAAAGGTGGAAGGCAGAACACTGGTTTGGATGTTGTCAGTTGGGCCAGACAGGTCGCAGATCTTGGGGCAGGCGAAATCCTTCTCACCTCAATGGATGGTGATGGAACCCAGGCGGGGTACGACCTGGAGCTGACGCGGGCGGTCGCAGAGGCCGTGCCTGTGCCAGTGATTGCTTCCGGGGGAGCAGGTTGCTTGGAACACATCGCCGAAGCGCTGATCAAGGGGAAGGCTTCGGCTGCTCTTTTGGCTTCATTGCTTCACGATGGAGTGTTGAGTGTGGAGGAGATTAAGCAGGATCTTTTACGGCGAGGTTTGCTGATTAGGCCTCTTGAAAATGAGGAAAGTAGCCACGGTGACAATGGCTCGTGACTAGCCTTGATATGAAGTTCTATTGATAAATGTGCTTTTGGTCTTGCCTGTGAGTCAATCCACCTGGGCATTACCAACTGGCATCGCGATGATGGTTTGGGTCATTGTTTTGTTCGCCTGGGCCACGCAATTGATCGTTAAGGCTTTGAATCAGCAAGAGTTTGCATTGATGCTGGCTGGTTGCATGGTTTGTTCCGCGGCAGTTGGATTGGTGGGTGTGATGGTTGTGGCCGTTAACGGATTACCCCTTTGAGGCCTGGCGACCCCAAGGCCGTTGAGCAATTGTTCAACGCAGTAGCTCCGAGCTACGACCAACTCAATGACGTGCTCAGCATGGGCCTGCATCGCATCTGGAAGCGGCAGTTGCTGGTTTGGTTGACACCAAGTGGGGGTGAGAAGTGGCTTGATCTTTGCTGTGGCACTGGCGATTTGGCACTATCGATTGCTCGCAAAGTGCGACCTGGGGGAACAGTCTTAGGGCTTGATGCTGCGGCAGAGCCTCTGGTCGTAGCCAAGCAGCGAGCTGCTTCTGAGCCTTGGCTGGACTTGGAATGGCAGCAAGCTGATGCGATCAACACAAGCTTGCCTAGCCAAAGCTTTGATGGTGTGGTGATGGCTTATGGCCTGCGCAATTTGGTTGATCCCTTCTTGGGTTTGCAAGAGGTGCGTCGCTTATTGCGTCCTGGTGCTCGGGCAGGGGTATTGGATTTCAACCGAACGGCGGCGGGCACGATGGCAGACCGTTTTCAAAAGTTTTATCTCCGCCAGTTGGTGGTGCCGGTGGCCGCAAAAGCTGGTTTTCGTGATCAATATGCCTATTTGGAAGCCAGTTTGAAAAAGTTCCCAGAGGGAGTGGCTCAGGAGCGTTTGGCGATGGATGCAGGGTTCTCAGAGGCCTGTCACCGCCCCATGGTGGCGGGGCAGATGGGCGCATTGCTCCTCAAGGCCTGAGCGCAGCTATACCGATGTGCCACTTGCCAAGTGGCAGGTGGATGATTTATGAAGAAAAGATTAAGAGCCGGGTGCTATGGCCTTTCCCATCCCTTGCCTCCTCTCATCGATCGAGGATTTGCTTCAGGAAGTTGAGTGGTTGGATGGCTTGATCCTGGTCACGGATTCTCAAAGAGCGCTGTTCGTTCCTTTCACTCAGGTGCAACCTGTATTGCAGCGACTGAGAGAGCGTCCGAATGGCCACGAAGTTGCCGAAAGGTTATGCATGGCACTTCTTGACGTTCAAGCGGCAGGGGGTGGAGCTAAGCCTGTGCTGGTCATGCAGGACGATGGCAGATTTTGGCTGGGGATGATGGGAATCCATGCAAGAAGCCCACAGCGAAAGCAAGCCGTAGAGCATCTTCAGCGTTGTTTATCGCTTTGTAGTTGAACTTGGGATTGATATGACTGGCCGCAAAGCAAGAGGGTTGCTTATTGGGCGAACCAATTGCTTTTTGGCCTGCTATTTGTATTGATATTGCGAGCAACAATAGCTTCGCAAAAGATAAAAAAGTTCAAGTATTTTCTTGCTGGCTAATAGAAAAGGTAAAGGCTTTATTTGACAGGCAGTGTGACGGGTTGGTCGACGACTCCCGCATAAGTAACCATCACGACACCCTCTTCTTTGCTGATGTTTTCGCAATAGTGAGGTACATCTCCAAATGTTGTCGCAAAGCTATCGCCAGGTTCTGCAATGAGAGTTTGATCTGCCTTGGCGATGCACTCCAGCTTGCCTTTGATCACGTAGGCCACTCCGGGTTGTGGGTGCGTATGAACTGGTGTGCGAAAACCTGCCGGGACTGTGATCCTCTGCAGGCTGATTTGAGCTTGCCCTTCTGGATACTGATAAACGTCTCCATTCCATGATTGTTTGGCACTTACCAACGTTTCGATAAGAGGCTTTTTGCTCGTAACATCCTCTTGTTTCTGAGTGCAGCCAAAGACACCAAG
>CATBLW010000054.1 GCA_949486985.1 Prochlorococcus marinus str. MIT 9215 | reverse complement strand
CATCAAGCTTGCTGTCGCGATCGGCTTTGCTTAGATCGAATTGCTTCAGCACCTCGCCAATGGCTTTGCTGCAGTTTTTCTCGAGGTAAGTGGGAAGGGTTTTGTTCTCCTCTTGTGCTTCAGGCTTGACCTGCTCGATGCCCGCTTCCTTGAGGATGTCTTGTTGCGCTTTGATCAGTTCGCAGACGGCTTCATAGCCAAAGTCGATGGCTTCGATCACATCTTGTTCTGGTAGCTGGTTGCCACCGGCTTCAACCATCACAACACCATCGGGTGTTCCCGCTACAACCAGGTCGAGGTCGCCGCGTTCGATTTCTCGATAGCTGGGGTTTAAGACGAAATCATCGCCAAGCAGTCCGACCCTTACGGCGGCCATTGGTCCCTGGAAAGGGATGCCTGCCAACAGAGTGGCCATAGAGGCTCCGGTAACCGCCAGCACGTCAGCTGGGACCCGTTCATCAAGAGATAGGCATGTCGCCACGACTTGAATGTCATCCCTCATCCAGCTTGGGAAGAGAGGCCTCATGGGGCGATCGATCAGGCGTGCAATCAGCGTTGCTCGCTCAGGGGGGCGACTTTCGCGGCGCATGAAGCTTCCTGGAATACGTCCGGCTGCATAGAGCCGTTCTTCGTAATCACAAATCAGGGGAAGGAAGTCGATCCCGTCACGACCTGATGATTGAGTGGCGGTTACCAGGACTGCGGTATCGCCGCATTCAACCATGACTGAGCCACCGGCCTGGGGGGCAAATCGCCCAGTGGTCAGTCGAATCTCCCGACCATCAAAGGAGATTGACTGCGTCTGACCTTGCACGTGTTCTTATGTCTTTTTGTCAACTCACATTCTTGCACTTGGTAGTGGCTGGTGTGGAGATCCTTGGATTTGATTTCTGATGCGTCGTTTAAAGAGCCACAAAAAAAAGGGTGATTGGATACACCCTCTCAATGTTTTCGTTGTTTTTGCGGCTTTGAAGTTTGTTGTTGAAACCGTGTTATTCGAGGCTTAGTTGTTAAGACCGAGTTGTTAAGACCGCGCTGATGCTTACCAGCTGGACTTGACCACTCCAGGGAGTTCCCCTTTATGGGCACGTTCGCGAAGTTGATTGCGGCAAAGGCCGAAATCGCGATAGACACCACGTGGCTTGCCTGTGGCCCAGCAACGGTTGCGTCTGCGATTCGGTGCGCTGTTACGAGGAAGTGCCTGAATCTTGCGGTGGATTTCAAGACGCTGCATCGGATCACGAGCAGCATTGAATGCTGCCATCAATGCCGCACGTTTGGCCGCATAGCGCTCAACAAGCTTCTTGCGCTTCACATCGCGCGCAATCATTGACTTCTTAGCCATGCAGCAGGGTTTAGTACGAGTGGACCGAGTGAAGATTTTACCCCCCCATCGTCAGGAGATGTCTTCTTTTCCAACTCTGCTTGCTGGTTTGGCTTCTGAAACCAAGTCCTACCAGCATCAAATCAGCATGAGATCAGCGGCCCATGAGCTCTTGCACAACTGAAAGTTGGCTGGTGTCTCGCAGGATCAACACCACACTCAGGCCGACCAGCAGCACAAAGCCGGATTGCATGAAAGCCATCTGAAGGCGTTCAGGGATTGGACGTCCTCGCAATCCTTCCAGCACCAGTAGTAGAAGCTGCCCTCCATCAAAAAGTGGCAGGGGTAAGGCGTTGAGCACTGCCAGATTGATGGAAAGCAACGAGGCAAACAGCACCAGTCCAGCGCTTCCCTGACTGCTCAGTTGTGCACCCATTTCGACAATCTTCACAGGACCACTGATTTGTTGCGCGGTTGTCCCAAAGTCCGTGATCAGGCCTGCGTACCCCTGCACAGTGCGGTTGAACAGCGACATGTACTGGTCGTTGACATGCTTGATCACCTCAAAAGGCCCTTTAGCAGGGCGCGTTGTGCCGCTGATGTTGGCTTGCAATTGGGCACCCACCTTGCCGCCACTCTGATGATTCGCTGGTGTGATGGTGATGGCTGTTTGTTGGTCGGCGCGAATCCGT
>CATBLW010000053.1 GCA_949486985.1 Prochlorococcus marinus str. MIT 9215 | reverse complement strand
GGAAAGGCCTTCCCAGATTCCTTCTCAACCGCTGGGACTTGATAGCAAGCCAGCAAAGCAGCGGCTAAATCAGCTTCTCGAAGCCATCGTTCAAGGTTGCGGTTATGGCGCTTCTGATCGGGGCGGGTGGTTGCACAGCCACGATGCAGCTCGAGATAAAGCTCATCACGCCAGACCGGCAAGGAGCCGGCATGTTGTTCCAGTGACGCTAAATAGTCACGCACTGTTCCAGGCCTTTGCGCCAAGGCCTGAGGGTGGTTCTGCCAAAGCTGCAACTGCTCGAGCATTTCTGCCGTAGGCCCACCACCGTGATCGCCAACTCCAGGGACCCAAATAGCCTCTTCAACCCCTGTGGCTCCATACCAGCTCCTCTGCTCGCGCAACATTGGCAGGGGATCTCCACCAGTACCAATCGGCGGCAGCATCAACGCCAGCACCTCTGCCTGCCCGCGAGCACACCAACGAAACAATCTGTGGGGGAATGGATTACTGGCATTCCAGGCCAATTTATGGGTGCAAAACCAGCGAATCCCCGTATGCGCAGCCACTGCGGGCAAACCAGACGCGAAGCCAAAGCTGTCTGGCAACCAAGCCAACTCATGCGACCAATCCGGGAAAGCATTGCGGCTGTAGTGCTGACCAAGCGTGAACTGACGCCAAAGCGACGCTGTGCTCACGAGTACACAATCCGTTTCAACCCAAGGCCCATTAATCGGCTCCCAGCGACCAGCTCGACTTGCCGCCTGAATCTCAGCAAAGAGACTGGGTCTGTGATGCTCGATCCATTGATAGAGAGCTGGCGTCGAATGGCTAAAGCGAAGCTGCGGGAAGCGTTTCATTAAGGACAACGCTGAGCGAAAAGTACGTTCCGCCGCTTGCCAGGTATCCGCCACCGGCCACAACCAGGCCAAATCAAGATGGGCATGGCCAATCCAATGGATTTGGCCTGGCGGCGGCAATGCAGCAGCGAGGTATTGCTGAACCGCTGCTGCCGCCTCCGAGGTTGTCGGATCCAGGTCAAGCAAAACCTCAGGCAAGGCACCACTCGCCTCAACATGGAGCTCAAGCGCTTCAGCAAGTAGTGCCTGATCTGGATCAAGCCCAGCTTCGAGGGGTTCAAGCACCAAATCACTAGTAATCAGCGCGCCATCGTCATGACAAGGGCTGCGCAGCTCCAAAAGCAACTTGATCGATGCGCCAGCACGGGCTGATTCCGGCAGCTCTGCGCGACAGGTGGTGTCAAAGAGATCTCCCTGATGCACCAACACTCCATCAACCCAAAGCCGCACCTGATCAGCCCACCAACTCAACACAAGACGCAAACGCGAGGACTTTGCCTCTCGCCAATCTTCTGGCCAGATGATCTCCTGCTCCAACTGCAGCCAAACACCCCCCCGTGGCCAGATCAGCAAACCCCGCTCAAACCAGTCGGGACGATGAATCTGCCCCCAAGGGTCCTGAAGCAAAGACAGCCGATCAGGATCACCAGAGCGATACCAAGTTGGCTTCAGATCTCGCTTCGAGCGACTTCGAAACGTTTCAATCCACGCCAATCGTTGGGCCTGGAGCTGCTCCTGCATCGTATTGCCCCCATGAGGACCCATAAGATGATGGATAACTTCTAGACGCGGTCGGTCTCCATGCTCGCCCTCAAGATCTCGGTTTACTCCGTCGTCTTCTTCTTCATTGGAATTTTCTTGTTCGGGTTTCTTTC
>CATBLW010000052.1 GCA_949486985.1 Prochlorococcus marinus str. MIT 9215 | reverse complement strand
GCAACAGCTAGGGCTCCTGCTGGTTCAAGTATTGATCGCGTGTCTTCGAAAACATCTTTGATTGCAGCGCAGATTTCATCTGTGCTGACCCTGATCAT
Source organism: Prochlorococcus marinus str. MIT 9215 (assembly GCA_949486985.1). Taxonomy (GTDB): domain Bacteria; phylum Cyanobacteriota; class Cyanobacteriia; order PCC-6307; family Cyanobiaceae; genus MIT-9215. Next base: position 6,446 of record CATBLW010000052.1, on the reverse strand, counting down.
GGCGTCAACATGTTTTTGAGCTAATGCAAAGGTGTTTTCTCCTACTTTGCGAACAGCCACGCCATCTGCAAACAGTCCGACCTTGGCGAGTTCAACTCGTTTGCCTGCCTCAAGGGAGAGGCTCATGGCTGCAGCGTCATGGGGTTCAACGCCAATGACTTTCACCTGAGGCCAGAGGCTTTTTACATAGGCAGCAATTCCTCCAATCAAGCCGCCACCACCAACCGCGACATAGATGGCATCTGGTGGATCTTGGCTTTGACGCAGGATTTCCATCCCGATCGTCCCTTGCCCAGCAATCACCTCTGGATCATCAAAGGGATGGATGAAGGTCATTCCTTGTTGTTCACTGCGAAGACAAGCCTCTTGATAGGCCTCGTCATAGGTTTCGCCGTGGAGTACAACTTCACCACCGAGGGCACGAACAGCCCTTACTTTCATTTCCGGTGTGGTGATTGGCATCACGATCACAGCTCTGCAATGGAGATGAGCTGCACTGAGCGCTACACCTTGAGCATGGTTCCCAGCACTTGAAGCAATTACTCCCTGCTCTAATTGCTGCTTGCTGAGCTGAGCCATGCGGTTATAGGCACCGCGAAGTTTGAATGAGAAGACAGGTTGTAGATCCTCCCGTTTGAACCAGATCTGATTGTTCAGACGTCGACTGAGATTGGCAGCTAATTCCAGTGGGGTTTCCTGAGCCACGTCATAGACGCGTGCTCTCAAGATCCTTTGCAAATAATCATCCATGAACCCAGTCTCGCAATATTGAGAACCAGATGTTTTGAGATTTAGCTTTCGCTTCTCGGGGAATCCTCGGCGAACCGATGCAGAGAACCCCTAGATTGAATGAATTGGAAGGGGCTGGGAATGCGTCTGAGCGAGTTGACCCATCCGAATCAGCTGCATGGTCTGAGTATTGCTGAGCTGGAGGATGTTGCCTGCCAGATTCGTGAACGCCATCTCGAGGTGGTTTCGACCAGTGGTGGACATTTAGGACCTGGGCTCGGTGTTGTTGAGCTCACGATTGCCCTCTATCAAACACTCGATCTCGATCACGATCGCGTGGTCTGGGATGTAGGCCATCAGGCTTACCCCCACAAGTTGCTAACTGGCCGATACAACAACTTTCATACTCTTCGACAGAAGGGTGGAGTGGCTGGCTATCTCAAGCGTTGTGAGAGCAGCTTCGATCATTACGGCGCTGGACATGCCAGCACCTCGATTTCAGCAGCTCTTGGAATGGCACTGGCTCGTGATCGTCGTGGTGAGTCTTTTAAATGCGTTGCAGTGATTGGAGATGGTGCGTTAACCGGAGGGATGGCTCTGGAAGCGATCAACCATGCAGGTCATCTACCCAAAACACCTCTTCTTGTCGTCCTTAACGACAACGACATGTCGATCTCTCCTCCCGTTGGGGCGCTTTCGACGCACTTGAATCGCATGCGCCACAGCCGACCGATCAAGTTCATCTCCGGCAGTGTTGAAGAGAGTGTCAAGAACTTGCCATTTATGGGAGGTGAGTTGCCGGCTGAACTGAGTCTCCTCAAGGGCAGTATGCGTCGCTTGTCAGTGCCAAAGGTAGGAGCGGTTTTTGAAGAGCTCGGCTTTTCATATATGGGACCGATCAATGGTCATGACATTGGTGAACTGGTTCGCACCTTTGAGGCCGCTCATCGCGTTGGCGGCCCGGTTCTGGTTCATGTGGTCACCACCAAGGGCAAGGGTTACCCCTACGCGGAGGCTGATCAGGTTGGCTATCACGCCCAATCGGCTTTTGATTTGAGCACCGGCAAGGCCATCCCTTCTAAAACTCCTAAACCTCCTAGTTACAGCAAGGTTTTTGGCCAGACCCTCGTCAAGCTCTGTGAGCAAGACAGCACAGTGATGGGTATTACTGCTGCCATGGCCACCGGCACTGGTCTTGATCTATTGCAGAGGGCAATTCCAGATCAATACGTAGATGTTGGCATTGCAGAGCAACATGCCGTAACCCTTGCCGCGGGGATGGCATGCGAAGGGCTTAAGCCTGTCGTTGCGATCTACAGCACCTTCCTGCAGAGAGCTTTTGACCAACTCATTCATGATGTTGGCATCCAAAATTTGCCCGTCACTTTTGTCTTAGATCGTGCAGGCATCGTTGGTGCTGATGGCCCAACCCATCAAGGTCAATACGACATCAGCTATTTCCGTGCGATTCCTAATTTCACAGTGATGGCTCCGAAAGACGAGGCAGAACTGCAAAGCATGTTGGTGACGTGTCTTCAGCATTCAGGTCCAACGGCACTAAGGATCCCAAGGGGTTCTGGCGAAGGGGTTCTGTTAATGGAGGAAGGTTGGGAACCTCTACCGATTGGCCGTGGCGAAGTGCTACGAGAAGGTGATGATCTGTTGATTGTTTCCTATGGCGTCATGGCGGCGCCTGCCATCAAGACGGCCGAACTGCTTGAGAAAGAGGGTGTTAAAGCCACAGTGGTGAATGCACGTTTTCTGCGGCCTCTTGATCAGGCGTTGATTCATCCGCTTGCTCGTCGCATTGGCAAAGTTGTCACGATTGAGGAAGGCTCTCTTAATGCTGGCTTTGGAGCGGCCGTTCTTGAATCGCTCAGTGATCAAGATGTGCATGTTCCCGTTTTTAGGATTGGTATCCCTGATCAACTCGTTGACCATGCCAGCCCTCAGCAAAGTAAAGAGGCTTTAGGGCTTACTCCTGTTCAGATGGCAGAGAACATCCAGCAGCGATTTGGCTGGAATTCAGATAATTCCTTGATCGAGAAAACCAGCTCTCAGGCGCTTAAAACCTGATCCCTTGACCCTGTTAGTCGCTGGAGCCGGCCCTGCAGGCTCACGGTTGGCAGAAAGGGTTGCTCAGCAAGGAATCCCAGTGGTTCTTGTTGACCCGTTAAAAGCAGCAGAGCAGAACATTTTCTCAAGTGCCGCAGTCCCTATAGAGGCACTGACGGATCTCAATATTCCGGATGAAGCGGTTTCCTCCTATTGGCATGGTTGGCAGTTGGTCGATCCACAAGGACGATCACATCAGTGGTTTGCAGCCCGTGATCTCGGTGTGGTGCTCGATTTCGGCGCCTTGCGTAAGCAACTCTGGTTAAAAGCCCAACAGGCTGGAGTTGAACTTCTTCTTGGTTGGCGGGTTAAGTCTGTTCTCTCAAGGCAAGACGGCGCTGATGTTGAACTTCAAGGTCCTGGTGGTCTTCGGCAAACCAGAAGCTTCGAGTGGGTTGTCGATGCCACAGGTCACCATCGCTCTTTGATTGGAGCTCCTGAGCGCAGAAATAACTCTTCTGCTGAAGAGTTGCTTGAAGGATTTGGGATGGAGTGGATCCTTCAGGCGGATAAGAACAGCATGGCGGTCTGGAGCCAACGACTTACTTTTTTTCTTGGCTGTCATTGGATGCCGCATGGGTATGGCTGGATCTTTCCCATGGCCAATCAGCAGTTGAAGGTAGGAGTCTGCCGACTTTCCCCAAAGTCGAAGCCAGGCTTGGCTTCATTAAGCAGCTTCCTCAAAAGGCTTATCAGTGAGAATCAGCTCGATACGCTGCCAATTTTGGATCGCCATGGTGGCGTGCTGAGCAGCACAATTGGTCGCCGAGAAGCTCACTCTCGTGGACGGATTGTGGCTGTTGGCGATGCTGTAAGTACGGCAAATTTGCTTGGTGGAGAAGGGATCAGGCATGCCCTACGCAGTGCTGAGCTCTTGGCCCCATTTCTTGTTGCGCTCTTTGAATCAGCGCATCAGCGGCAATGCAGTGATCAGAAATTACTTCTTGAATACGAAAATCTTTTGCGCCGTCGGTTGGGATGGCGTTGGAACCTATCTGGTCGCTTGGCAAAGCGAACATGGTGGGGTTTGTGCGATCAACGTGCAGACCGTCGCTTATCACGTCTGATCGATGGTTTGTCTCAACGGTCCAGTGCTGAGGATCTAAGCGCTTTGTTGTTTGAATACCGTTTTGAGCGCTACGGACTTCGCCTGTTGCCTTACTTGATGGGCTGGCGATGAATCGCCAGCCCCAAGCAAACAAACTCAGAGAATGCCGCGGGAAGCCAGACCAAGGATGGTTCCCATTCCGAGAACGTGTCCGAGACAGTTAGCGCTGACAACGGATGCGTGGCTCATACCACCGAAGAATTTTGCATTCGGCATTGGTGTGCCTTCGTTAGGCAGCTGAATGTTGGCTTTAGCAATAGCCCAAGCCAAAAAATGGCAAGCGATCATGACAAGACCCACCTTTGGTGACCAAGAGAAGGTGGCAGGAGCAGCGGCAGCCAGAAGCGGTGAGAGCATGAAGACCATGGAAGCAACAACACAGTTTCCATCATTGACTGCAAATAAATTGCTTGTGAGACAGCCTCTTAAGAGTTTTTTACTACTCGTTTTTGCTGAACGAGGGCAAAACCGAGCACGACAAGGGCATCGCTAAGGGTCAAGAACGCTTCTGCTGCACCGTGCAAGAAATCAACGTCTGCCAGTTCACGCCCATAGCGTTGGCTGGCAATGATTGCAAAAATGACAGTGATCAGAACAAAAACAAGGGTCATGCGGAATCCCCACAGAGCAACTCTGGGCATCGCACGGCTTTTCTGACCCCACCACAGGAATGCGAGGTAGGGGATCAGAGACAGTCCATAAAGAGGGGATGGATCAAACGTACTGAGTGCGTTTAAAAGCCCAGTCGATGACGCAACACTCATGGCTGTGCTCCTTCAGTACGAAAAAGGTTCCAGGTTGCGGCTGCCAAGCAGGTATTGCCAGTAAGCGTTAGGCCTGCTTGAAGCACGATCAAACCGCGTAAGGCTTCACTGTTGTCAAAAAGATGCCAGGTGATGGCAGCCATTGCACTCATCAAATTGGGGAGCATGGCCAAAGCGAGCCAAGACATTGCCCTGTTGTTGTTCAGGCGGCCCCATCGCTCGATCAAAACGATCGCCAGCATCCACTCCAACAACGATGTGACATGGATCCACCAGGTACCAAGAGATAGAGCGTGCACATCATTAGCCAACTTGATCAAGCCTAATGAGGCCAAGTCATCGATAATGTGCGGCGGCAGCCATCACTGACCATGGCAGTTCAGACAAAGGCATGCTCAACAGTTCTTCTTTGTGGCTACTACGGCGAGAACAATCTTGGTGACGATGCGCTCCTTCAGATCCTGCTTCAGGATCTGCCTGATCATTGCCAAGCATTGATCACCGCCAATGACGCTTCAAGCTTGCTGTCCATGGCTCCGTCGGCTCGATACGTCAATCGGCGTTCACTTCTGGATGTTGTAAGGGCGGTTGGTCAAGTTAATGCCCTTGTGCTTGGAGGCGGCAGCCTTCTTCAAGACAGTACGAGTTTTAAAAGTTTGATTTATTACCTAATACTGATTGCTGTTGCACATCAACGTCGGTTGCCAATTGTTCTTTGGGGGCAAGGGCTAGGTCCCTTAGATCTTCGGATCAGTCGTTGGCTAGTGAGGAGAGTCTTGCCTTGGGCTTCTGTTATCAGTTGGCGTGATCCTGAGTCCTTTGAAATAGCAGCACGCTGGCGAATCAACGTGCCAATGTTGACAGCACCTGATCCTGTTTGGCAGCTGCCAAGGCGAGAATGGCAAGGTGGAGGGGCCGTTGTTCTTTGCTGGCGCCCTACATCTTTGCTTGATCAGTCTGGCTGGAAATTATTGATTTTGGCCCTGCAAGATCTTGTCAGAGATATCGATGCACCTATCCACTGGCTTGCATTTCACAAAAAGCAGGATGGTCCTCTTCTATCTCAACTAAATCGAGAAGGATTGATGCCTGCAAGTCTTCTTTCACGAAGCAGAACCTTGTTTGTTGATTCTGTTGATTCTGCAATGGATCATTTCGTCAAAGCTAGACTTGTTCTTCCGATGCGTTTGCATGCATTGATTCTGGCTCAATTGGCATCCAGCCCTACGGCTGCACTGAGCTATGACCCCAAGGTTTCAGCTGCTGCTGAGATTGCGAATCTGCCTTGTACGCATCTGCAATCCCTGCCTGATGCTTCTCAATTAGCAGAATCATGGAAAGCAACTCTTGATCACCCGGCTGATTGTGAAAAAATCAGCTCGATCTGCAGTATGGCTTCGCAACATCGACAAGTCCTTCGAGAAACATTTGACCATTAGTCGTCCTAACTCATTGAGATGACAAACTCTAGATCGGATCAAGCTAATAATTAGATGGATGCCTGAAAAGGGATTGGCTGGCTCTTTCGTTTGGAAAGCTAGTACTGATTGGTAGGCATTGAGAGTTGCCTAGCGTTGAAACTACTGCTTATGAGACAGATTGTAGAGATGAAAAATTACATACATTTTTTTATGTATTGACTGTTGGGGCTAGTTGATCCGATCTCCCGATTCTGAATTGAAATGATGTTCCTTCTCTGATGACCATTTCACCTTGACATTTTCGGGGAT
>CATBLW010000051.1 GCA_949486985.1 Prochlorococcus marinus str. MIT 9215 | reverse complement strand
GGAATTTGCCATTCTGAGCTTGCCTTTCAGTGATTGATTTAATGAGTTTTATCTAACAGTATTCCGAATGCTGAAGAGAGAAGACCAAGATGGATAGATTCAGAGTTCTTGGGAAAAGCTGTTCCTTGAAGAGACAATGTCTAAGGCCTTTTGATGAAGGCCTGTTGTGCTCTGGTTGGACATTGTTCGCTATTTAGTGCTTGCCTTCTTGTTGAGATCCACGAATTTGTCAGTGTCTTTGGCTAGCAGCCTCTTGCTTAATGCTCGAAGTTGATAAGCCATCCCATCCCATCCCATTCCATTCGATGAGATGCTGCTGCTCCAGAAGTTTCCCTTTGTTTGGCCATTAATCGGCTTGTGAATAGTTGCATTCAAGACATCAATTCTCTATTGCTGTTTTCTGGCTTTTTTGAATTGATTCGCAGTCGGATTCTTCTCTGCGAATTGATAGCGACTGGTTTGTGGAGGCCTGAATAAGTCTGATCGCTTCCAGTTTGATCATTACAGCTGGGTTTTCTGTCCAATAAAAAACCTGCCATGGTGTCTGGCAGGTTGATGTTGTTTTTAGATCTAACTTGGATTCCTAAATGCTGTATTTAGGATGACCCTCTGTTAGATGCTGTTGATTGTGATCAGCTAACGCTCCACACGCCACCAGCAACACTCATCAGAGCATCAAGGTGGAAAGTTCCACAGAGGAACCAGGCGAATGCTGCACCGCCGCAGCCACCCAACCAGAAGCCACTCGTGAAGTCTGCCCAACCTCTGTTTGTGAACAGGTCGGCAGGAGGCTCGTTGACTGTTGGTCCTGGGGGCTGAACGATTGGTGCTTTGCCAGGGTTGTTATAGAGAACGAGCAATGCAGTAAGAATGTGCACGGCACCAACCGCTGCTAGCAGGCCAGCTGTTTGGCCGAAGTCTGTATTGCGTAGTGGCCCTGTGATTGCAAATGGTCCGAAGAGGATGTAACCAAAGGCTGCGCCTACTTCAAGTCCGCGGAAGTTTGGTGATAGTCCTTTGCGGTAGAAGGGCAGATTATTAATCAGTGCCTTGGTGAAAAAGCCACTGTTGACTGGAGTCGCTAGGTCTCCCACGCAGGGGTCAGAAACAGGGGTGACCGTGGCTGTGGCGACTTGGCGGTCGCGATACTTCTCGTTTATTGCCCTGGGTGTGGAGGTCATCGGTGTCAGAAGATCGGTTAGCTGAGGAGAAAAAGACGCTGTAGCTCAGTCTGTTGCTGTGATATAGCTTCCTATGAGGACAATGAACACCGCAGGCGTTACAAGGCCGATTAGAGGAACGAACACGGCGGGCAGCCAGGTCGCGGCAAACTCACTAGTCATGGCGCAGCCATTAAAGTCTTCAACACTGTATAGATCTCCGTTGTGTAGGTTCCACTTCAGGGGCCTGGGCGAAATAAAAGTTCAATCCATCACCTCCTCGCTAATCATCCGTTACCGCCATAGCGGTGGCTCTTTGCTTAATGAATCAACTCTTCGCCGCTGCTGCTGCTGTCGCTCTTTCTTTGCTGCTATTGGGTTTGGGGCGTCGGCCTAAGCCCATTTTGCGCAGTACGGATGCAAAAAACGTGGCGGACTTGAACCGTGCCCAGCTCACCTTGGTGCAACCGATAGAGGATCCACTTGATCAGGATCTTTGCGCTGCCAATCAGGTGCGGTCTTCATGGCAGCCCCCTTCGACGCCTCTCGAGCGCATTAATTTGCAGCGACAGTTGAATCAGGCGATGGTTGCTGGCCCAGAGGAAAGGCTGCAGGCGATCATGCTCTCGAGCCTTTGGGGCCATGCTTCCGTGTTGCCTCTATTGCGACGAGGTCTTCGTGATGCCGATAGTCGGGTGGTGATTGCAGCAGCAGCAGCTTTGGAGCCCTACCGAGGAGCCCCTAGAGCTCAAAAGTCTCAGCTGGCTCGTCCTCCACGCAATGTGGCCCGGATGCGGTAAATCGGCCGTCCTTGGCTTTCGTGATACGTGCGGATTAATAGCTCGCCAAGTAATCCGAAGCAGAACAGTTGCACCCCAGCAAGGCCAAGCACAACGGTCAGGGTGAGTAGGGGGCGATTGCCGATATCTTCTCCCATCAATTTGATGGTCAGTAAATAGGCGCTGGACAGCAGGCTCCCGGCCATTGCAATCAGCCCGGCAAAGCCGAACACATACATCGGTCGTGTCAGGAAGCGCTTCATGAACCACACCGTGAGGAGGTCCATCAACACCCTGAAGGTGCGGTCAATGCCGTATTTGCTTTGGCCGTATTGGCGTGCGCGGTGATTGACTTTGACTTCTGTAATCCTTGCTCCTTCAATAAAGGCCAAAGCAGGAAGGAAGCGATGCAGCTCTCCATAGAGGCTCATGTCGGCAAGAATTTCACTGCGGTAAGCCTTCAGTGAGCAGCCGTAGTCATGCAACCGCACACCGGTCACGCGACCGATGAGACGATTGGCGATTTTCGATGGCAATTTGCGCTGTAAGGCAGCGTCCTGTCGTTGATGACGCCAGCCACTGACTAAGTCATAGCCTTCACGCAACTTTTTCAGTAAGAGCGGGATGTCTGCAGGGTCGTTTTGGAGATCGCCATCCAAGCTGACAATGATTTCTCCTTGGGCGACGTCAAAACCCGCTGACATTGCAGCGGTTTGGCCATAGTTTTTGCGCAGCAGAACGCCAACCAATTCTGGAACTTTTTCGCTGAGTTGTTCGAGCACCTGCGCCGTTCCATCACTGGATCCGTCGTTGACCAAAACCAGCTCGAAACGTTCGCCGGAATCACGCAGTGCATTGAGCAGCTGATTAACCAGTTCCGGCAGGCTCTCCTCTTCGTTGTAGAGGGGCACCACGACGGAAAGGTCGAGGGGCAAGGTCATGCCGAAGCGATCTGGATTAGAGAGCAACTTAGGTGTTTCTGGTTGCGGCAGCTCTGTTCATCGCAGTTGTGCTCATCGCAGCTCTGTTCATCGCAGTTGTGCTGATGACAACTTCGCTCATGGATGACAACTTTGCTCATGGCAGTGTTGAGCCGTCATGGCAGCGCTCTATCCGACCACCACCACGGAGTTCGGAACGGTAATGAGCGGCGACTGGGTTTCCATAAATAAGTGGGAGGCCATCGCAGGCGATTCTGTTGTTCCCATGCTCATGGCCAGAGCTGTGCCAGTAGAGCCCATCGCCTCGATAGAGCGCAACATGGTTGCAGCGTTGTTGCGT
>CATBLW010000050.1 GCA_949486985.1 Prochlorococcus marinus str. MIT 9215 | reverse complement strand
GCAGTTGAGCGGAAAAACGTTCCTGTTCTCTAAGCATGGCGTTGAAACGTATAAACAGGCTGTCCCAGATGCCTGAATTAAATCTCAGCAGAGTTTCGCGAGCTTTGAATTCTCTTTGCAGTTGATCATCGCTATTAGGCATGGCCTATCCGTCAGCGATTGAAACGTTGTCTTTCGTGCCATCAAGCTGAATGAGGTCGGTAAAGCACCAGGACCTGTAGACATTTTCATGATTAGATTCTTTCTTATTCAATTCTTGTCCCATTCTTTTTCGTTAGGAGATGGAGGAGGCTTGTCTTTGCTCGAATGACAGGAGCCTTTGTTGTGGAAACGTCTGAGTTGAACTTGAACTTAGGGCTTGATCCTAGAGTTGATTGTCGAACTTGCTGCTCTTGAAACCACCGAGCTGGCTAAGTTCACGCCATGATTGACTTGAAGATCTTGATTACATGCTTCGATTTGAGCGCTTGTACGTTGAAACCGCTGTGCAGATAAGACCTCTGATGGTGAGGACGTGAGTCGTCGTGAGGACTTTAGATTTCAGATGATGGCTTCAGGTTTGTCTCGTCAGCGCGTGAGAAGCGGTTTGGCTGCTGGAGGCTTTGGTCTGCTGGTGGTTGGATTGGGCGGCTGGTGGTTCACTGTTGCCCTTGGGGTGATCGTGCATCTGGCCTTGCTGGAATTGTTTCGTATGGCGCAGTTCACGGGGATTCGTCCAGCGACGAAAACAACCCTTGTGGCTTGTCAGTTGTTGCTTTTCAGCACCCAGTGGGCAGTTGTTGGCGGTTTGCCGTCGGATCTCGCTGCGGCTGTGTTCCCCCTCGCTGGGGCTGCAATTTGTGGATGGCTGCTGTTGCAGCCTGTCACTGGCTCGATCTCTGATATTGCTGCCTCGATCTTTGGTTTGTTTTACCTTGGATTTCTGCCAAGTCATTGGCTGCGCTTGCGCAACCTAAGTTCTTTAGACCTTGCGCCAGGCTTGGTGAATCTTCCCCATTGGTGCGCCGGTTGGTTCACTTCAGGTTTGGCGATCACCCTGGCGGCCTGTTTGATGATCGTCGCCACGGACATCGGTTCTTATGCCCTGGGGCGTCGTTTCGGACGCTTCCCCCTTTCACCGATTTCACCAGGTAAAACAGTCGAAGGTGCACTGGCCGGTCTGCTTTGTTCCATGGCTATTGGTGCATTGGCAGGCAAGTTGATGGCTTGGCCCTTTGGTTTGTTGCTTGGTGGCCTGCTTGGTGTGTTGGTCGCTCTTTTTGCTTTGGTCGGTGACCTCACCGAGTCAATGATGAAACGGGATGCAGGCCTTAAGGATTCCGGCGATGCCTTGCCTGGTCATGGCGGCATCCTTGATCGAATCGATAGCTATTTGTTTACACCAGCTGTTGTCTATTTCGCAGTTACGTTGATTCTTCCCCTGATTAATGGTTGATATCAGGGTTTTACTGTCGCTTCACCTTTTAGATGCAGTTGCCCTCCTTTTAGTTCTGCCTTTTTGATAACAATGCCTGGATCCATGGGCAGAGAGGCTTCTGCTTCGGCGTCAGCATCAAGATGGCGGATTAAAATTGTGCCTGAATCAGCTCTGAGAAGAAATTGGCTTTTGGCTGGTTCAAGTTGTCCGATCACGGCTGCTTGCAGTTCAAGGATGTCGTTATTGATGCGTAACCCTCCCAGTGGTGTTAACCCCATCAGTTGTTCGGCCAACCAGTCGCCCAGCCAGCTCCATGGATCTGAAAGCAGAGCCTTGTTTAGGGCATTCCCCGTCAGCGTCACGTTCCCCTGAATCTCGAAGGCTTGTTTGAGCTGTACAGCTTGCCCAGGTTTGCTGAGGTTGACGTTCAGCTTGAGAGGGCCGCTGGTTAATTCCGCATGATGGAGAGGTAGACCCTGAAAGCTCACGTCCCTTGCTTTGAGGCTGACTCCTGCAAGACGGCCACGAAACAGTTCCAAGGCAGAACCGTGAAGTTCTAGCTTCAGCTCTCCAACGGAATCGCATTGACTGCGAATCCAAAGCTGCAGGCCACTGGCCATTAGTTGCAGTAACGGACCGGTTCCGGAGGACTCGCTCATGGTTGGCGGAATCCTTCGAGCCAACGATTGGCTACAAATTTGGGGTGATCCAGATGAGGTAGGTGGCCACAGTCTTTGAGTTCTTCCACGTGAGACTCCAGCAGGGCGACGGCATCCCGTTTTTGAGCACCTTTAAGGATACGGTCGTTTGCACCCCAAATTCCATGAACGGGTTGCCTTGGCAGTGGTTGTCCACAATTGGCAAAGCCACCGCTACGGGCAAAGGCGGCTAAGGCTCTTCCCCAGCCAGGAACTTGTAGATGTAGTGAGGCAATCTGTTCTTCTGCTTTTCCCACGCTGCTGTTTGGGTCGGCGAATGCTTGCCGACACAGTCCTCGTCTTACGCCAGGCCGGCTAAGGAACCACACGCCCAACTTGTCGAGTGGGGCAGGAATAGGCATGGGCCGGCCTGTCAACCCGGCGGGGGCAAGTAAGAGAAGTCGGTTGATCTGCTTGGGATGTCGCCGGGCGAGTTCCATCGCAATCGCTCCACCCATGGAAGCGCCGATCATGCCGATGGGCTCTTCTGTGTCGAGGCCGGCCAAGATTTCACTGAGATGGTTCAGGACTGCTTCGTTTCCATAGTCAGCATCCTTTGGACGTGGGCAAAAGCCAAAGCCATGCAAGTCAGGAATAAACAGTTGATGGTGATCTTGAAGTAATGGAGCCAGACGCCTGAATTCAAGGAAGCTGCTATCAAATCCGTGCAGCATGAGTAGAGGAGAGCCCTTTCCTGTTATGGCAATGGGGTATGGATCCTCAGTTTGGTCATTGTCAGCAGCCGCCTGATTGTCATCAGTTTTTGGTTCAGAGCGCTTGCTCAGACCAGGTAGATGCCACCACTCCACATGATTGGCGAGCTCAAGAGCAAGGGGATCCAACAGTTGTGGCGTGAGCTCACATAAAAGTCGTTCTGATGCAGAAATCTCTGGCGTTATCCCACTGCTTGCTTCGGGCCCGTTCCCTTGACGTTCATCCCTTTCGTCTCCACCTCCGTTCAAACCAATCTCCTTGAGACGCTTGTTGTTGATGCTATGGATGCGGCGCTCAAACCATTTCGCTCAAATCGTTTCGCTCAAATTATTTCGCTCAAATCATTGTGCTTTTGTCGGTTTTGGGAACGTTCGCTGCTTGTGGAGCCGATGTCGCCGGCCGCAACAAGGGCTTCGAGCAGGCCTCCTGCACTAACAGGGAAAGGAAGGTGGTGAATGTCAGAGCCTTCACGGCAAGCAAATCGGCAGACCTCTTGAAGCTCGGCCAGGCTCGCTTTGGCCAGGCCAAGATCTTCAAGGTTGATCGGTAGATCCAGTTCTTTGAGAAATGGCAACAGCTGTCGCCTTGCCTGTCCCGCTAGTTGATGCCCGCCAATAATCTCCTCTAGGCGCAATTGAACAAGGATTCCATAGCCAACCTTTTCGCCATGCAGCATCTGATGGCAGCCCTGCAATTGGGTGAGGCCGTTGTGCACGGCATGGGCGGCGACTGTGCGGCAGCGAGCGCCGCCAATACCTCCGACCAATCCAGCTGTTAGTGCACAAGCTTCAGCAACCCTGGCCCAGGCCGGGTCATCTTGATTGCGGAGGGCCGTTGGCCCATCAATAAGCAACTGATCGCGCAATACCCGCGCCATTTGCACAGCTTGTTGGATCAACCCATCACTGCTTGAACCACTGCTAATTGACGCCTCGTACCACTTGGCCAGGGCATCGGCGATCCCGCTCGCAAGTGTGCGTGCAGGGGCCTGGCGAACAAAGCCATGATCGAAAATAATTAGTTCTGGACAGCTATTGAGTACTTCATCGTGGTGAAACGCTCCCTCTGGTGAATAGACATTGGCTAAGGCTGTCCAGCCTGCACAAGTTGATGCACTTAAGGGCACCGTGATGCATGGCACGCCCAGCCGATGGGCGAGCAGCTTGCCAGCATCGAGCACTTTTCCCCCTCCTGCTGCGACCACGCCATCGCAGCGTTTACTGAGAGCAATCGAATGCAGCCGTTGAAGGTCGACCTCGCAACAATCGTGATCAAGTTCAGCTGAAATAGGCCTGAGTTCAAGCCTCTCGAGGTCATTGAAGATGTTCTTTCGAAGTAAAGATGTGGCATTGCTGCGGCCAACCATGATTGGCTTGCGGCAAATTGAGCCCACCAGATGCATGCCTTCCTGCCAGGCATGCTCGCCTCGAATAACCGTTGCAGGAGCTATGCAGTGAGAAGAGTTTAGAATGTTAAACTGCGGCACACTAATTGATCATTGATTTGTCGTTTATTGGAGCTGGTGTTATACACCTGCTCCAGCAAGTTGAGGTGTGTTTTCGTTTTTGATCACATGGCGTACAACGACTTTTTTATTCTCATCCACGTCAACCTCAGCAGTGTCTCCATCCTTGATTCGGCCCGTAAGAACTTCTTCGGCGAGGCTATCTTCTAGTAGGCGCATGACAGCTCGACGTAACGGCCGTGCTCCATAGGAAGGGTTGTAACCCTCTTCAACAAGCCGTTCTTTAAACGCTTCGGAGACTGTGAGCGTGATGCCTTTGTCTTCGATACGAGAGAAAACCTCTTTGAGCATGATCTCGGCAATGTCTTTCACCTCATCACGGCTGAGCTGACGGAATACGATGATTTCATCGAGGCGATTAAGAAATTCGGGGCGGAAGTATTGCTTTAGCTCTTCATTAACTAGAGATTTAATGCGGTTGTATTGATTCTCTTCTGCATTCTCTCCTGAGAATTCAAAGCCGAGGCCACCACCACCTTTTTCAATCACCTTGGAGCCGATATTCGACGTCATGATGATCAGGGTGTTCTTGAAATCAACTGTTCTGCCTTTGGAATCAGTCAGTCGACCATCTTCAAGCAGTTGCAGTAGCAGGTTGAATACATCTGGATGCGCTTTTTCGATTTCGTCGAATAAAACAACGGTATAAGGACGACGTCGAACGGCTTCTGTGAGTTGTCCGCCTTCGTTGAATCCGACGTAGCCAGGAGGGGATCCGATCAGCTTGCTGACCGTGTGCCGCTCCATGAATTCCGACATGTCAAGGCGGATCATCGCCTCTTCGCTACCAAAGAAGTAGGTGGCAAGAGCTTTGGTGAGCTCGGTTTTGCCCACGCCGGTTGGACCAGAAAAGATAAAGCTGGCAATCGGGCGGTTGGGGTTTTTGAGTCCGACTCTGGCGCGACGAATGGCTTTTGAAACTGATTTAACAGCCTCGTCTTGACCGATCAACCGTTGGTGCAATGTCTCTTCCATGTTGAGCAGCTTCATCGATTCGCTTTCGGTGAGTTTCTGCACTGGCACTCCTGTCCAAGAGGCCACGATGTGGGCGATGTCCTCCTCATTGACAACAGGTGTTGTAAGAACAGCTGAAGGGGTTGTTGATTCGGCGTTTTCGTTTTGTTGTTGTGCAGAGATTTCTTGGCTGAAACTGCTTGAGCCAGCAACGTCTTGGGGGGCCTCTGTTGCTGTATCTGTTGTTGAACCTGATGTCGATTCCGTTGATGTCTCAGCCGTAGCGGAAGCATCATTGTCTTGCCGGCTGCTTTGCAGCAAGGTTCGGATTTTCTCGCGTAGTTCAACTTCTTTCTCTCTTAATTCACCCGCTTTTGTGAAGTCTTGGTCACGTACAGCATCTTCTTTTTCTTTTTGTACTTTGCGTAATTCCTTGTCGACTTCCTTGGCGGCTGGGGGAAGTTTGGAATTGAGCAGACGCACGCGGCTGCCAGCTTCATCGATCAGATCGATGGCTTTATCAGGCAAGTAGCGATCTGAGATGTAGCGATCGCCGAGATTTGCTGCTGCTTCAAGGGCTTCATCGGTGATTTTGAGCCGGTGGTGCTGTTCATAGCGTTCGCGCAGGCCGTGCAAAATCTCGATGGTCTCAGCGATGGATGGCTCCCCGACCATCACTGGCTGAAAACGTCGCTCAAGGGCAGCATCTCTTTCGATGTGTTTGCGGTATTCGTCCAGGGTGGTGGCACCAATGCATTGCAGTTCCCCCCTTGCCAAGGCTGGCTTGAGAATGTTGGCGGCATCAATGGCGCCTTCGGCTGCGCCTGCGCCAATCAGGGTATGAACCTCATCGATCAACAGGATCACATTGCCTGCAGCCTTGATCTCTTCCATGATTTTTTTGAGTCGCTCTTCGAACTCACCTCGGTACTTGGTGCCGGCCACAAGTAGGCCGATGTCGAGGGTGAGGACTCGTTTCTCTTCAAGGATGTCTGGAATATCCCCTTGTTGAATGCGCTGGGCTAGGCCTTCGGCGATGGCCGTTTTGCCCACACCTGGCTCGCCAATCAGCACGGGGTTGTTTTTGGTCCGTCGGCCAAGGATTTGAATGACACGGTCGATTTCGCTATGGCGGCCGACAACTGGATCGAGCTTCGACTCACTGGCCAGTTGGGTGAGGTTGCTTCCGAACTCGTCAAGTGTTGGGGTTTTTGTCGAACCTTTGCCCCCGCCGCCACCAGAGGTGACTTCGGCGGTTTCTCCAAGCATGCGGATCACTTGGGTGCGGACCTTGGCGAGGTCGACACCAAGATTCTCCAGCACTCTGGCGGCCACACCTTCACCTTCTCGAATCAGGCCAAGCAGCAGATGTTCTGTGCCGATGTAATTGTGTCCAAGTTGCCTTGCTTCTTCTAAAGAGAGTTCCAAGACTCTCTTCGCTCGTGGAGTAAAGGGAATCTCTACAGCAACGAAACCCGAGCCACGTCCGATAATTTTTTCAACCTCAACGCGGGCGTCTTTGAGGTTCACACCCATCGATTTCAGTACCTTTGCCGCGACTCCGGTCCCTTCGCCAATTAGGCCTAGAAGAATCTGCTCAGTTCCTACAAAGTTGTGGCCAAGGCGACGAGCCTCTTCCTGGGCCAGCATGATCACCTTGATGGCCTTCTCTGTAAACCGCTCGAACATGGTCCAGGCCACGTACACCTATCACTAACCTATCAGGGTTGCGACAGGAATGTCGTGTGATGGTTCTATTGATCACATCCCTTCTCTGTAGAGGGCTTAGGGGGGGTGAAAGTAACAATCAAGCTGCGAAAATGTGCGGTTTTATGTGTTTATTGGACGGTAATCCACACTGAATCAAAATCTCTACCTTGATTGTGCGTTTTGGCTTAGAGCTCGCCATTGAATCAGGGCATCGCTTCCGTCTTTGTAATAGCGGCTTCGAGATCCTGTTGTTGTGAAATCGCAGCTTTGATAGAGGGCTTTTGCTGCTGAATTGGTGCTGGCAACGTCCAAATTTGCTTCTATCGCACCGGCCAGCTCCGCCTTTTCCAGGAGTTTGGATAGCACCAGCTTGGCAAGGCCCTGGCGTCGATGTTGAGGATGCACAGCTACGGCCGTGAGTTGAAATTCGTCGACCACTAAGCATCCGCAGGCCAAGGCCACTAAGGCAGAGGAATCAAAGATCCCAAGGCATAGATGCCCTGCGCCGGTGAGTTCCTGGGTCCATTGTTGCTCGCTCCAAAGTCCACTGAGAGCAAGCCGATCAAGCTCTAGACAAGCATCCAGCTGATCAATTCCCAAGGGGATGACGCAATGCATGACCACCATCCCTAGACGGATCAATTCCTAGATTGATTCAACTCTGTGGCTTCATTGCTCATCGACATGGTTATCTCCAGCCCTTATGAGCCTGGGCGGGATCCCCTCAGCCCCAACCGCAACCTCTCTCCGATCACAACCGAGATCGATGAACATTCGAGGTTGAGTGTTGGAGGTTGCTTGCTGAGTGAATTGGCAGAGCGTTATGACACCCCTCTTTATGTTCTCGATGAGGCCAGCCTGAGGGCAGCATGTCAGGCCTACCGCGAGGCCTTGCAACGTCACTACCCAGGCCGATCGCAGCCTGTTTATGCCTCCAAGGCCAATAGCTCATTGATGATGAGCAGCCTGGTGGCTTCTGAAGGATTCGGACTTGATGCCGTTTCTGCAGGTGAGTTGCTGACTGCCTTGCAGGGCGGGGTGGCTAACGATCAGATCGTTTTTCATGGCAACAACAAATCAGATCAGGAGTTGCTGCTGGCTTATGACAATGGGGTGACGATCGTGATTGATAACCAGCACGACCTTGATCGTCTGGCGGAACTGGTGCCGGATGAGGCTGAGCCCGCAAGGTTGATGCTTCGCTTTACCCCTGGCATCGAGTGCCACACCCATGAGTACATCCGGACAGGACACCTCGATAGCAAATTTGGTTTTGATCCCGATCAGCTTGAACCTGTTTTGCAGTCTTTATTGGGCTGCAAATGGGCTCGTTTGACAGGTATTCATGCCCATATCGGTTCTCAGATCTTCGAACTCGAACCCCATCGAGATTTGGCTGAAGTCATGGCTGATGTGTTGCAGCTTGCTAGGGGGTTGGGTCACCCCGTAGAGGATCTCAATGTTGGTGGCGGCCTCGGAATTCGTTATGTCGATTCCGACGATCCCCCTTCCATTGAAGATTGGGTTCGTGTCGTTGCAGAAGCTGTTGCTAAAGCCTGCCGTTCGCGCAACCTCGACTTACCACGTTTGATGTGTGAGCCAGGCCGCTCACTTGTTGCTTCTGCAGGTGTAACCCTCTATCGATTGGGCTCACGCAAGGTCATCCCTGGGCTGCGCACCTATCTCTCCGTCGACGGAGGCATGAGTGATAACCCCCGTTCGATCACCTATCAATCGCTCTATAACGCCTGCCTGGCAGACCGTCCTCTTGATCCAGTGGAGGAGACGATCACGTTGGCGGGTAAGCACTGTGAGTCAGGAGACGTTCTGATCAAGGATCTCGCCTTACCTAAAGCCAGTAGTGGTGAGGTTTTGGTGGTCTTTGCTACTGGTGCTTATAACGCCTCGATGAGTTCAAATTACAACCGTATTCCACGCCCAGCTGCCGTCCTGGTTCGAGATGGTCAAGCGGATTTGGTGCAGCGAAGAGAGCAGCCGGAAGATCTACTGCGATACGACGTTCTGCCAGAACGCTTTATGGCAGTAGGCTAAGCCAGTCAGGCTGGGGAGAAGGCGTGAATTTGTGGGGGGTGGTTGACCCGCGCCTGCTTGATGTTTTGTTCGCTGCGTTGATTGGCGTCCTGCTTTTCTCCAGGGTCAATGAGCGACGAACCCTTTGGTTGCTAAGGGGGTATCTCTTTCTTGTTGCACTGGCTTGGTTTGTGCAGCGTTTAGAGAGCCTGCCGTTGACATCCAAGTTGGTGGATGCCCTCGTGCTGGCTTGTTCTCTGTCACTAGCCATTCTTTGGCAGGGTGAATTGAGGCGGTTAATGGAATTACTTGGTACCGGTCGCCTGGCTGTGCTACTTGGCAATCCGCAGAATGAACTCAGATCCACTGCCAGCACTGTTGCTCAGCTCACTGATGCCGCTGGTCGTTTGTCTCAGAGTCGCCGCGGAGCTTTGATCGTTGTTGATACAGGCAGTGATCTGCGGCCTGAGGATTTCCTTAACCCTGGTGTTCCGATTGATGCTCAGCTCAGCAGTGAGCTTTTGCTGAATCTTTTCGCTTCGGACACACCTCTGCATGACGGAGCTGTTCTGGTGAAGGGAAATCGGATCATTTCTGCTGGTGTGATCTTGCCCCTCTCTCGCCAGGGAATTAGCCGTTACGGAACACGCCATTTGGCGGCTCTAGGGATAACGGAACGTTTTGATCGTTGCATTTGTGTTGTGGTCTCTGAAGAAACAGGAACCCTCTCGCTTGCGAATCAGGGACGACTTGAACGACCGATCACCAGCAGCAGGTTGCAAGACCTCTTAAAGGAGTTGATCGGTGCCTCAATTGGTGCAGTGGCCACAAAGGCTGCCAGTAGCTCTGCTAAGCCCTAGCGTGAGCATCACCATCAAGACAATGTTCCCGTGAGCCGCAGTTCGGCCACTAGATCAGAAAACCCCAGGGCGATTGTTTGCCCATCAGGGCTTGATCCTCATCGCATGCCAGCTCATTTGGCGGTGATCATGGATGGGAACGGGCGTTGGGCAAAGGCGCGTGGCTTGCCAAGAGTGATGGGGCATCGCGCTGGCGTTGAAGCTCTCAAGACAACGCTTCGACTTTGTAGTGACTGGGGGATTGGTGCGTTAACGGCCTATGCCTTTTCCACAGAGAACTGGTCAAGGCCTGGTGATGAGGTGAGCTTCTTGATGACTCTTTTTGAGCGCGTATTGCAGCGTGAATTAGGAGCACTCGAGCGGGAACAGGTGCGCATTCGTTTCCTCGGTGATCTTGAGGCTTTGCCCCAACGCTTGCAGGAGTTGATCGTTGAAGCGAGCGAGCGAACTGAGAAAAATAAGGGCATTCATTTCAACGTTTGCACCAATTACGGCGGCAGGCATGAATTGGTTTATGCGGCTCAGAAGCTTGCAGAACGGGCGGCACGAGGCGAGCTGGACCCTGCTTTGATCGATGAGAACATATTTGCGGCCGAGTTGTTCACAGCAGGTGAAGTCGACCCTGATCTGTTGATCCGTACCAGTGGCGAGCGTCGCATTAGCAATTTCCTGCTTTGGCAGCTTGCCTACGCTGAGATTCATGTCACCAACGTCTTTTGGCCAGATTTCGATGTTGTTGCTCTAACCAAGGCGCTTGTTGATTATCAGTCTCGGTCTCGACGCTTTGGTGGTTTGGAGCCCAACAAACGTTTAGATAACACCAATGCTTTAGAGCCCACCGCTGTTCGTCATTTGGGAGCTTGATTCAGTGGCTGTCGTCGTCTCATGAATTTGCTTGCCACTAAGGAACCGATCTCCGCATCAGTTGTGCTGCGCCATGACTGGACTGTTGGTGAAGTGCAAGATCTGCTGGATATGCCGCTGATGGATTTGCTTTGGCAAGCTCAGCTTGTTCATCGTGCGGCGAATCCTGGTTATCGGGTTCAGTTGGCGTCGCTTCTGAGCGTCAAAACAGGCGGGTGTCAGGAAGATTGCGCTTACTGCCCGCAGTCCATGCATAACAGCAGTGATGTCACAGGCCAGCCAGAACTTTCTGTTCAGCCTGTGCTTGATCGGGCTAAGGCTGCAAAGAATGCTGGTGCCGACCGTTTCTGCATGGGATGGGCTTGGCGGGAGATTCGAGATGGAGCCCCGTTTGAAGCGATGCTGGCCATGGTGACTGGGGTGAGGGAGCTCGGTTTGGAGGCCTGCGTGACGGCGGGAATGCTTACAGATCAGCAGGCTGTTCGTTTGGCAGAGGCTGGTTTGACCTCTTACAACCACAATCTGGATACCAGTCCTGAGAATTACGAGAACATCATCTCCAGCCGCACCTTTCAGGACAGACTTGATACGTTGCAGCGCGTGCGTTCGGCCGGAATCAAGCTCTGCTGTGGAGGCATCATCGGCATGGGGGAATCGACAATGGATCGAGCCTCCTTGCTTCAGGTGTTAGCCAACCTCACACCCCATCCTGAAAGTGTGCCAATTAACGGTTTAGTAGCGGTTGAGGGCACACCGCTTGAGGAACTTGACTTGCCTGAAGTCGACCCGCTTGAGATGGTGAGAATGGTTGCTACAGCAAGGATTCTGATGCCTCGAAGCCGCGTGCGTCTCAGCGCCGGCAGAGAGCAGTTGGGTCGAGAGGGACAGATCCTTTGCCTGCAGGCTGGAGCTGATTCGATTTTCTACGGCGACACTCTGCTAACAACTGGTAACCCTGATGTGGAGGCAGATCGCGAACTGCTTGCACAGGCAGGTGTTCAAGTGAATGTTGTAGCGAGTCAAGAATGACGTTTCCAGATGACCGGATGACGACAGATCGCTATTTGGTGGCTGCGTTCTATTGCTTTAACCCTTGGGAGGAGAAAACAGTTGCGAAGTTAATGGAGGATTTGGATTCGATTGGTTCGCAACACGATCTGATGGGAACCGTTTTGTTGGCCTTAGAAGGAGTCAATGGAACGATCTGTGGGCCCAAGCAGGGTGTTGAGTCTTTGTTGGCTCGTTTGCAAAACGAACTCCCAGATGGGCTGTTTGAGGTGAAGCTGAGCTGGTCCAAGGAACAAGCCTTTCGTCGATTCAAGGTTCGCCTTAAGAAAGAGATCGTGACGATGGGTATTGATGAAGTGAACCCTCTTGAAGAAGTTGGGACCTATGTCGACCCTGCTGATTGGAATGAACTCATCGATGATCCAGACACATTGGTTGTTGATACTCGCAATGACTACGAAGTGGCAGTTGGTGAGTTCCAGGGAGCTTTAAATCCACATACGGATTGTTTTCGAGACTTCCCTGCTTGGGTTGAGCAAGAATTACGGCCAATTGTTGAGCAGAAGGCACCACGCCGTATCGCGATGTATTGCACAGGTGGCATTCGCTGTGAGAAGGCGACCTCCTATTTGCTGCAAAAGGGTTTCACTGATGTTCATCATTTGCGCGGTGGCATCTTGCGCTATTTCGAGGAGGTTCCTGAGGCTGAAAGCCGATGGAATGGTGAGTGTTTTGTTTTTGATCAGCGGGTTGCCCTGAATCATCAGCTTTTGCCAGGAGTTCATCGCCTTTGCCATGCCTGTGGCTTGCCTCTTACCCCAGAGGATATGAATTTAGAAAGCTATCGACCTGGCATTCAATGTCGACACTGTGAAGACCGCTTTAGTGATCAAGACAGGCTTCGTTTTGCTGAACGCCAACGGCAGATGGCTCAGCTTCGTGA
This sequence comes from Prochlorococcus marinus str. MIT 9215, assembly GCA_949486985.1. Classification (GTDB taxonomy): domain Bacteria; phylum Cyanobacteriota; class Cyanobacteriia; order PCC-6307; family Cyanobiaceae; genus MIT-9215. Next base: position 645 of record CATBLW010000050.1, on the reverse strand, counting down.
TCCACAAACATCAAAAGAAGGAATGTTTGATTAGGAATTAGCTCGTGAGGATGCTTCCCAAGAGAGATTTAGTTGCTGCAACACGTCGCGTTGTTTCTTTGATATGACCAGACGACCATCGCTAAGCGAATTGGAGTCTCAGGCTCGTGAAAGGGGCTTGTTGTTGCGGTTGCAGGTGGGTAGGCCTCTGAACCTTTGGTCCTTAAAAGTTGTGGTAGCTGAAGAGCTGGCCGAGTCGCGTGTTCAGCTTTGGGGAGAAATGAAGGGATGGGCTTATGGCGGCGAGAAAGGCCTGCAACTCGACACGATGCGTGTTCGTTCTGATTCTCCCCCTGGTGTTGGCGATTTGATCTGGGCTGCAACGATGGCTTGGGCATTGGAGGCAACCCCTTGCAGGCAAGCCCGTCTATTGGCCATACGCGACGGAGATAATCAATACCAAAGACTTGTTCGTTATTTCCAGCAGCGAGGGTTCTCCACCGTTCGCGAAGTTGGATCAGCCCCTTTGGATTTGTCCTTGAGGATGGTTTGGGGTGGAGCCGGGGCCCTGATGGTTGCCAATTGCTCTGAGGTGCTGGATCGGAGTTGGCGTCGTTGGCAAGCCAGTTTCACACCCTAAAATTCCGATGAGTTATTTCTAATTAG